>SLMF01000507.1 GCA_007133715.1 Planctomycetaceae bacterium | reverse complement strand
TCAAGTGCGAGAAATTCTACATCGGTTTCGATGTGCCGCTGGGGTTCGGTCCGTTCCGCCTGCCGCCGGCTCTGTGCCGCTTTCGTTGGGGGGAAACCGAATACGGGATCGGCAGCCTGCCCTTGGGCGGTTACGTCAAAATGCTGGGCCAGGACGATAATCCCAGCGGCCAACGGGCTGAGAACGAGCGGATTCGCGTGCCGAAGGCGGCCGAGAGTTCCTCCGTCGCTTCGGACCAAGAAGCAGCGGCCGACCGCCCTGCGTGCGAAACGGCCGAGGAGTCGTTCGAATGGGATCCCCGCAGTTTTCCGGCCAAACCGGTCTGGCAGCGGATGATCATCATTTCAGCGGGCGTGATCATGAATGTGATCTTTGCCGTCGTGTTTGCGGCCTTGGCCTACGGCATGGGCGTGCGGTACACGCCGGCGATCATTGGCGATACCGTGGCTGACTCGCCCGCTTGGCGAGAAGGGATCCGGGCGGAGGATAAGATCTTGCAGATCGGCCGTGGCGGGACGCCGGACGAGCAGCTGCGATTTCGCCGCGATCTGATGCCGCAGGTGGTTCTGAATGGGGGGCGCGAGCCGTTGGAGATGCTGCTCCGCCGACAGGGGGAAAGTCAGCCGGAATGGTTGAGCCTGCAACCGCTCAACCGTTACGAGCACGCGTTGCGGGTTTTCGCCCAACACCCGGCTCCGGCCCACGGTAGCCCTCGAGCGGCCGCGCGCCAAGAAGTGCTCAAGCTGCTGCCACGCACCGCCTCGTTGGGCGTGACCGCCGCCGGTACGACCGTCGTCAGTCCCCTGATGACCTCTCCCACCGCGCGGGTCTTGTTCCCCGCTTTCGAGTCGTTCGAAGCCGGCGACGAAATCGTGGCGGTCGACGGAGTTGCCTTGCCCCGCGAGGAAGCCAGTGGCCAGATCCTGGCCCCGTCGCTGGAATCGCAACTCGCTCAACGGCTGACCGAGCCGCTGACCTTGACCGTCCAACGCGGTGCGGCAGAAAACGGCACTCGCGAACGTACCGAAGTCGAGTTGCCTCCCCATCCGATGCGAGTGCTGGGGATGACCATGGTCAGCGGCCCGATCGCCAGTGTTCGTCGCGGCACCGTGGCGGAGCAGAGCGGATTGCGGCCGGGCGATCGCCTGATCGCCGTCGACGGCGAGAGTCTGGGCGACCCGCTCACGTGGCCGCAACGTTTCCTGCAGAAGGTCGGTCAGGAAGTTGAAATTCAGATTGAGCGGGATGGCCAGTTCGAGACGCGGAAGCTTGTCCCGGAAATGCCCCAATCGCTTGGAGAGCCCCTGGTTTACGGGGCTTTATTGCCCATCGAAGCTCTGGGAATCGCCCTGCCCCTGTACAATCGGGTCGAGCAGGTGGACCCGGAAGGCCCGGCTTATGCCGCCGGCTTGCGGCCGGGTGATGAGATCCTCAGCGTGCAAATGCTGCTGGAGGATGAAGAGGAATTAGCGTTGGCCAAACAGCTGTTCCCCGGTTACGAGCGCCCGGTTCCTCTGGATCACACGTTACCCTACTGGTATTACGTGCACTTGATACTCCAGCGAACGTGGCCGGGGACTTCGTTGCAGATGGAGGTATTACGCGATGCCGCGGACCCGGGCGACGATGCGACGCCCGCCCAGGCCCTGACGGTGATGGTCGCCCCCGTCACATCCGATACCTGGCACAACGCCTCCCGCGGTCTGATCCTCAGCGGCTTGGACCAAGTGCGGACCAGCGATTCGTGGCGCGAATCCTGGATGTTGGGCTACCGCGAAACGTGGGAAAGTGTCACGCAGGTGTTACGCGTCCTGCAGGGCTTGCTGACCGGCAGTATTTCCTGGACCAATCTCGGGGGGCCGATTACGATCGCAACCGTAGCCGGATACGAGGCGGCGGAAGGTTTCTCGCAGTTGCTGATCTTCCTGACCTTGCTCAGTGCGAACCTGGCCGTGTTGAACTTCTTGCCCATCCCCGCACTGGATGGGGGGCACATGGTATTCTTGGCGGCCGAGGGGATTCGCGGCAAGCCGGTGGATGAACGCTTGCAGGTGGTCCTGACAATCATTGGGATCTCGCTGCTGTTGAGTCTGATCTTGGTGCTCAGCATCAAGGATGTGGGGACGCTGTTCCGTTTGTTCTCTTAGGCGGCCGTTGCTTCCAGCAGGAGGAGCACTTAGAATAGGGGCAGTCGGGCTACGGCTCGACCGCTTGACGTCGCATCCGTATTTCCTGAGGATCGATAAAATGTTTTCAACCATGCGCAATCGTCCGGTGTTGATGGTCTTCGTCGGTTTAGCTGGGGGACTGGCGATCGGTACGGGGATGATGATTGGGACGCTGGTGACGCTGGGTCATCGGCAGGCGGCGGGGTTTCGTCCGCCGGAGACGTTGCTGAACGCGGTGGCGACGCACGGCAGCGACACGTTCGCGATGGCCACGGGTCCCGTGGATTCGGATGTGGAAGGCCTGTTTACGCTGTGTTTTCTGACCGGCGATTTGCAAGGCTGGGTGATCTATCCTCAGTCGGGGCAATTCGGGGCCCATTTTCATCGGAACGTGATCGCAGATTTGGGGGCCCAGGAGGGTGGCAAGGCCAGTTACGTGATCGTGACCGGGCAGGCCAACTTCCAGCGAGCCGGAACGTCCGGCGGCTCGCCGGCGCCGAGTGCGATTTATGTCGCCGATGCGAATTCCGGGAATTTTGTGGCCTATGGCTTGATGTGGAACCGCACTGCGGCACGGAGCAACACGCCGCAGAAGGGTACATTTATACCCCTGGGAAGAGGTTCCGCTCGCGACCTGCAAATTCGTCCCACCAACCCCTAACCTCGTTTCTCTCCGGGATTTTCGAAGCTGATGACGATCACTGTGAACGGGCAGCCGCAAGAGGTCTCGCCCCCCCTGACCGTGGCGGAGTTGCTGCGGCAAATGAAGCTGGAACCGCGGGGGGTGGCGGTCGAATTGAACCGGGACGTCGTCCCGCGAACGCACCATGCGGAACAGCAGTTACACGACGGTGACGAACTGGAAATTGTCACTTTGGTAGGAGGAGGTTGAGCGATTGATGACCAGCGAGCAAGCGAGCACGCGGCAGGGAACGGCGGGTGACGCATCCGCACCGATTCGAATTGGCAGCCACACGTTGCAGAGCCGGTTGATCGTGGGTACCGGCAAGTACGCGAGTTTCGAGCGGATGCAGCAGGCGTTGGAGTTGAGCGGCACGGACTGCGTGACCGTCGCGGTTCGCCGGGAACGCTTGCTGGACGACGCCGGGCGCAACATTCTGGATTATCTGGACCTGAACCGTTATACCCTGCTGCCGAACACGGCGGGCTGTTTCAATGCCGAGGAGGCCTTGCGCACGGCCCGCTTGGGGCGGGAGATTCTGCTGGGATTGGAGAATCCCGGTGCGGATTGGGTCAAATTGGAGGTACTGGGGGACAGCAAGACCCTGCTGCCGGACCCCGTGGCGACGGTGCGTGCGACCGAACAGCTGGTTTCCGAAGGCTTTCAGGTCCTGGTCTATACGACGGATGATCCGATTACGGCTCAGCGTTTGAAGCAGGCAGGTGCCGTCGCGGTGATGCCGGCCGGCAGCCCCATCGGCTCGGGACAGGGGATCCTGAACATCAACAATATCCGGATCTGTCTGGAGTATCTGAAAGACGGAGACGAGGATTATCCGGTCATCGTGGATGCGGGCGTCGGTACGGCCAGCGATGTATCCCTGGCGATGGAATTGGGCATCGACGGTGTGTTGCTGAATACGGCCGTGGCCCATGCGCGGGACCCGCTGGCGATGGCTCGGGCAATGAAGCTGGCGGTCGAGGCGGGACGGTTGGCTTGGTTGGCCGGACGCATCCCCCGCCGACTGTATGCGACCGCCAGCAGCCCCACCGACGGCCTGATCGGTTCCAGCGGAACCAAGTGACCTGCCCGAGGGGGCAACCCGAAGCGACGCGATCCGGTTCGACGGCGAACCGGGGCGAGACCGCTGTTTTTTTACTCGAGAAGGAGTTTTGATGTCTAATCCTGCTTACAAGAAGATCGAAATCGTCGGTACGTCTCCGAACTCGTTTGCCGAAGCGACGGCGAACGGCGTCGCGAAAGCGGCCGAATCGGTGCATGGGATGAGCTGGTTCGAAGTCGCCGAAATGCGGGGTGCGATCGCCGACGGGAAAGTCAGCCAGTACCAAGTGACGCTCCGCGTCGGCTTCAAAGTCGACTGAGTCCACCACGGTTGCTTGCCCGATGGGCGTAACCGATAATGTCCAATGGCTCGCTGGTGCGCGCGTGCCGCCAGCCTGAAGATATGCCGCGGGTTACCGGCGCGAGGCGACCGTCGGTGCCCGGAATCCCTTGTCCTTCCGAAGGAAATCCTGCCATGACCCGTCCCACCTGTGTCACCCGACGTCAATTCCTCGGCCTTTCGGCTTCTGCGGCCGCGGTCGGATTCGCGGTCCCTTACTTCGTCCCCTCGGGCGTGCTGGCGTACCAGGGGAACCCCGGTGCCAATGATCGCATCGGGGTCGCCGGGATCGGCGTGGGGCGCCAAGGTCGCGCTTTGGTTCGCAGCGCGAACGGCAAACGCGATGCCCGCTTGGTCGCGGTGGCCGATGTCAGCTTGCCACGGGCCGAGGCGGTGGGGCGCGAGGTGGACGCGGTGCCTTATCAGGACTATCGCCAGCTGCTGGAACGCTCCGACGTGGATGCGGTGATTTCGGCCACGCCCGATCATTGGCGAGCGATCACCTGTATCGAAGCGGCTCAGGCGGGCAAAGATATTTTCGGCGAAAAGCCGCTGACGTTGACCATTCGCGAAGGCCGTTTGATGGTCGACGCGGTGCGCAAGTACGAGCGGGTTTTTCAGACGGGCAGCCAACAGCGTTCGCATTCGGCCAATCGCTTCGGCTGTGAATTGGTGCGTAACGGCCGGTTGGGCAAGATCCACACGGTGATCGGCAGCAATTATTCCAGCCCATGGGAAGCCGATTTGCCGGGTCAGAGCATGCCCGAGGGTTTGGACTGGGACCTCTGGTGCGGTCCCGCCCCGCTGGTCCCCTTTCACGCAGATATTTTCGCCCCGCGAGCCAATCCGGGCTGGATCTCGTTCCGCCCCTACTCGGGTGGCGAAATGACCGGCTGGGGACCCCATGGCTTGGATCAGATCCAATGGGCCTTGGGGATGGACGAC
>SLMF01000613.1 GCA_007133715.1 Planctomycetaceae bacterium | reverse complement strand
GCTGTTGCAACCGCGGGATTATGTGAACAGCCACCAGCTGATGGTCGCCCTGGGCTTGCTGGTGTTGGGGATCGCCGTGGCGGGCTTCTCGAACCAAGCGGATATGACCAGTGCTCCGGCGATGGTGAGTTCGTCCGAGTTGCCAGCCGGTGCTCCGCCGATCTTGCCGTTCCTCTTCATCACCATCGCTTGCGGGGCGATCAGCGGCTTTCATTGTCTGGTCAGCAGCGGTACCAGCAGCAAACAGCTGGCGAATGAACAGGACGCGCAGTTTGTGGGCTACGGTTCGATGCTGATGGAAGGCGTGTTGGCGGTGCTGGTGATTGTGGCCTGTTGCGCCGGGGTCGGTATGGGGAGGTACCTCAAGCAACCCGTGCCGGATGCTCCGCGGGCTTACCGTTACGTTCCGGAGTTGGTTGATGTCCAGGGCCAGCCTCAGCACATCACGGGTCGGGCTGCCTGGCGGGCTCGCTACGATCATCACCGCAGTTGGGCGGAGTTCGGATTGGGACCGCAGCTGGCTGCTTTTGTCGACGGTGGCGGGAACCTGCTGGGGACGTTGGGTATCCCTTTGGAATTCGGGATCGGGATCATTGCGGTGCTGGTCGCCAGTTTTGCCGCCACGACCTTGGACACGGCGACCCGTTTGCACCGTTATGTGATACAGGAGTTGGCGGCGGCCACGGGGTTTCGGCCGTTGGGCAATAAATACGCGGCCACGGGGTTGGCGGTCGCGGTGGGCTGTGGCATCGCGATGATACCGGCACCCGGTCGCGGATTGGGATCGGGCGGGCTGATCTTGTGGCCCCTATTCGGAGCAACCAACCAGTTGTTGGCGGGACTCGCCTTTCTGGTGACGTTTTTCTACCTCTGGCGGCGCGGGCGGGCGGTCTGGTTTCTCTGGGGGCCGATGACACTGATGCTGGTCCTGCCGCTCTGGGCGCTGCTGTGGCAGATGTTCCATCCGGAGAGCGGTTGGTTTTTCCACGGCCAGTACCTGTTGTTCGGCATCGGTCTGGCGACGGTGGCATTGCAGGTCTGGATGGTGATCGAAGCCCTGTTGATGATCCCGCGGGCACGCAACGTCTTGGAACAGGCCCTGCCGCCACTGGCTCCGCGAGCCGGCACGCAGGTGGCGGGGCTGGCATACAGCGAGTCGCACGGCTGATGTACCTGCCACGTCTGTCGACCAAGTTGATTTTGGTTTACCTGCTGTTGAATGTGAGCTTAGCGGTCGGTTACGTCACGGTGATCGCCCGCTGGCAGCGGCGGATTGTCTTCGAGGAGGTCGAGGCCCAGCTGCTGAGCACGGCCATTGTGTTGCGGGAGCAGGTGCGGGGCATCTGGCAGGAAGCGGGCGCGGCGGGTCTGCAGGCCTTGATCGAGCATTTTGCCAGTCAGGTGGAAATGCGGATCACGGTGGTGGATTCCCGCGGGCGGGTGCTGGCCGATTCGTGGGAAGAAGCGCGGGTGATGGAGGACCATGCCGACCGTCCGGAGTTGCAAGCGGCGTGGCAGGGTTCGATTGGCAGGGCCGCCCGTCCCAGCCGCACCCTGCGGCAGCCGATGCTGTATCTGGCGGTACCGGTCGAGGGCGAGCCGGGTCAGGACTTGGCCCTGCGTCTGGCCCTGCCCCTGCAAAGAATCGATGAAAAGGTGCGCGGTTTTCAGAAGTATCTGTGGCTGCTGGCGGCGACCGTGGGCCTGCTGGCCCTGGGACTGATGGCTTGGGGAGCCCGCCGCGTGATGCGGCCGCTGACCGAGTTGACATTGGCAGCCGAAGCCGTTGCGGGCGGGAATTACCAACGTGCCATCCCCCATCAGGGCGCCGACGAATTGGCGACCTTGGGAAGATCGGTCGAGCATATGCGGCGCGAGTTGCTGGACCGGATGAGCGAATTGCAAGAGAACAGCCAGCGGCTGGAAACGGTGCTCAGCAGCATGGTCGAGGGCGTCTTGGCGGTCAACACGGACCAGCGGGTGCTGTTTGCCAACCAAGCCAGTCGCGAGTTGTTGGGGATGGAGGCTCCGGAGGTTGTCCAGCGACCGCTGGTGGAAGTGACGCGGCACCGCGTGGTGCGGGACGTGGCGGTCGAAGCGATCCGCACGGGTTCCACGGTCGAGCGGGATTTCGAGACGGTGCGTGTACCTCGGCGGCGATTGGCTTTGCGAGCCACCCCGTTACCCGGGCGTCCCAGTCCGGGTGCGGTGATCGTGCTGTACGATCTGACCGAACTACGGCGGTTGGAAGCCCTCCGCCGGGAGTTCGTAGCCAACGTTTCGCACGAATTGAAGACGCCCCTCTCGGCCATCAAGGCCTATGCCGAAACGCTGCGTCTGGGCGCGCTCGACGACCCCCGGCACAACCGGCATTTCGTGGAACGGATCGAAGAGCAAGCCGACCGCCTGCACCAGTTGATCCTCGATCTCCTGCACCTGGCCCGCGTCGAATCCGGCCGGCAGGCCTACGACATTCGCCAAGTGGCTTTCGACTCGGTGATCGCCGCATGTGAAACACTGTATCGCGAACAAGCGGCCGCCAAGGAGTTGGACTTAGAGTTTCAGCTGCCGGAGACGCCGATCTGGGTCCAGGCGGACGAAGACGGTTTGCGAACCATCTTGGACAATCTGGTCGTCAACGCCCTGCAGTACACGCCACCGGGAGGTCGCGTCACGGTCCGCGTCCGTGGTGAAGCGGGGACGGCCGTATTGGAGGTCGAAGACACGGGAGTGGGGATTGCCCCCCTCGACCAGCAGCGGGTCTTCGAGCGATTCTATCGAGTCGACAAAGCCCGTTCACGCGAAGTCGGAGGGACCGGCCTGGGCCTGGCCATCGTCAAGCACCTGACGCAAGCCTTCGGAGGCCAAGTCGGCCTGACCAGCCAACTCGGCCAAGGCAGTCAATTCCGCATCCAACTCCCCCGCACCCGCGTAACCAACACAGCAGGACAATGATCGGCCGGAACACGGCAGGGCGGTCGGGCGGGTCCTTGAACCCGGACTATTCGAAACCCGAAGCGTCAGCGCGAAAAAATGGGGATTTCTCCCGGATTGGCCTTGTGCCGGGCCCAGCGAATCGGTATTTACGCTCTCAGAATAAACAACGCGATGGTGATCGCTGGCCCGCTTCGGGGCTTTAAAAAACCTAGTCGGTTTCAGAGAATCCGACCCCTACACACGGGCCGGTTCTTGGGGCGGCGGAACACAGCGGGTCACCTCGTGGGGAACTACAGGGAAAAACGAAGGCTTCACTGTTTGTACTGCCATCTGCGGGATTGGTGGTGCAGCCCTCCCTCCTGGGTCGAAGCATCAAGCGAACGGGTTGTGGTTTCTGGGTCAACTGCAGCCCTCAGCGCTTCACAGTGGAGCTTAAACTGTGCGTCGGGGCGGCTTCTGGCCGCTCCGGCGCCAGGGATCATCTAGCGGGGCGAGTTGACTTCCGGCAACTCGCCCCGCTGGCATTTCTTGGCAATCTGCGGGCCTTGAATAAATCGCTCGGGACCATCAGAATAGGGCAGCCCGGGTGGATCAGTCGGTTCCGGTTCCCTGTTCCGACTTGTTGTCTCCCCCCCGAAAAACCCATCCACATGAGGAAATCGTTATGCCTGGTTGCGTGCTTGCCTACTCCGGCGGTCTGGATACTTCCGTCATCCTCGGCTGGCTGATGGACGAGGGCTATGACGTGCATGCCGTTTACGTCGATTTGGGCCAGCCCTGCGAGGATCGCGAGGCGATTTTGCAGAAGGCGCGGGACATGGGGGCCGCCAGTGCCCGTCTGGTGGATTCCCGCGAAGAACTGTGCCGCGATTTCGCGTTCCCAGTACTTCAATGGCAGGCGAAATACGAGGGCGTGTACCTGCTGGGGACTTCGATCGCCCGGCCGCTGATCACCAAGGAGTGTTTGAAGATTGCCCACGAGGTGGGTGCGGAGGCCTATGCCCACGGGGCGACGGGCAAGGGGAATGACCAGTGCCGGTTCCAATTGGCTGCGGACGCCTTGGACCCCCGCATCCGCGTGATCGCTCCCTGGCGAATGGCCCGCTTTCGAGAACGCTTCCCCGGCCGGACCGAGATGATCGCCTACTGCGCCGAGAAGAATATCCCGGTCAAAGCGTCCGTGGCCAAGCCGTACAGCTCGGACGAAAACTGCCTGCACATCAGTTACGAAGCGGGCCGACTGGAGGATCTGGAAGTCAACGGGGTGCAGCTGGTCGAATTCGGTATGAGCGTCTCGCCCCAAGCGGCGCCGGACCAGACGGAACAGCTGACGATCGACTTCGAGAGCGGGGTGCCGGTGCGGGTCAATGGCCTCGCAGGCAGCGCCTTCGAGATCGTGCAGCAGTTGAACCAGATCGGCGGCCGCAACGGGATCGGGCGCATCGACATGGTCGAAAACCGGTTTGTGGGCATGAAGAGTCGCGGCGTTTACGAGGCCCCGGGAATGACCATCCTGTACACGGCCCTGCACCTGCTGGAACAGCTGACCTTGGACCGCGATTTGGTCCACCTGCGCGATCGTTTGGCGCCCGAGGTGGCCGAGTTGGTATACAACGGCTATTGGTACACGCCCAAACTGGACGCCCTCTTCGCCTTGATCCGTCAGGCGCAAGAATGCGTCACCGGCCAGGTCGGGCTGCAGTTGTACAAGGGCAACCTGATGGTCCACAGCCGCCGCAGTCCGAACAGCCTGTACGACGAGGGCATTGCCACCATGGAGGGCGGCGGGTCGTATAATCAGGACGACGCCGAAGGCTTCCTACGCATTCAAGGGTTGCCCAGTCGGGTCCAGGCCCGGATCCGCCCGCGGAGCATGTGATCGGCAGGTGCGATACGCGTTGCCTGACGATCTGCAAGACGACGGTTCGATACCCCACCACGCCGGTTCCGCCACGCCGTTCCCCGCGCAACCGGCCGTTACATGGCCTCTTTGAAGGAGTCCGCGATGTCACTGTGTACTTGGCAGCTCAATACCCTGATCGGTGCGATCGTGTGTCTGATGTTAGGACCTGGCGTCGGGTCGGCGGCTTCACCGCTCACCGTCTTGCCCTTGAATTCTCAGCATACCGTTTTTCTGTGGGACAATCAGGAGTACCTGGAGCTGAGCCTGGCTGGCTGGGGGCCAGGCTGGGCCTGGCAGAGTTTTGAAGGCGAGCTTCAGGCGGAGGGTGAGGTCAGTCGCGCGAGCGCGCGAACGACAATCGCCT
>SLMF01000706.1 GCA_007133715.1 Planctomycetaceae bacterium | reverse complement strand
GTCTTCAAGCGATCCCCCAGTGCCCGATGCCCCAAGACGGTCACCACCGCACTGTCCACTCCCCCACTCAACGCATTGATCGCCCGGCCATACCCGGCCGCTTCGCACAGCGATTCGGTCTGCTGCTTGACAAAATCGTCGTAGTCCATCGTTGCGACTCCCTAAGCTCCCGCCTCAACACCACTCCGCAGCTCAATCATCCCGACGCACCGGGATGCCTTGCGAAGCCAGATAATCCTTCATCTGACGTATCGTGAAAATGCCAAAATGGGCGATTGAAGCTACCAGCACGGCGTCCGCATGCCCCTCGAGAATCGCGTCGGCCAAATGCTCCAACTTGCCGGCACCCCCCGAGGCAATCACGGGAATTTGCACCGCGTCGGCCAAGGCTCGCGTCATCGGCAAATCGTAACCCGTCTGATTCCCGTCCGTATTCATGCTGGTCGGCAGCAGCGTCCCCGCTCCCAGCTGCTCGATCTGCCGGGCCCAGGCGACGGCATCCAATCCGGTGGCCTGCGTCCCGCCCCGGATCACCACCTCGAAACCCGACTCGAGACCCTCATGCCGGCGGGTGTCGATCGCCACGGTCACCCGTTCCGAACCGAACCGCTGCGCCGCTTGTTCCACAAGCTGCGGTTCCTTCACGGCCGCCGTATTCAGCGATATCTTGGCGACGCCCAGGTCCAGCAGGGCTTGGATGTCGTCGACGTTGCGGATACCACCCCCGACGGTCAAGGGGATCGTGATTCGCTGCAAGGTCCGTTCGACCGCCGCCCGCATCGTGGCTCGATTCTCCGAACTGGCCGTGATATCCAGGAAGACCAATTCGTCGGCTCCCGCTTCGCTGTAGGCGGCCGCGCTCTCGGCCGGATCCCCCACATCGCGGAGATCCACAAAGTGTACGCCCTTAACCAACCGTCCGTCCTTGACGTCCAAGCAGGGGATGATTCGGCGATAGTCCACGAGAAAGTCCTCCAGATCCAGCGCTAGGCGAAAAAATAACCCGCACAGGTGGTATCCGTTTTATCAAAAAAAACGGCTCCAGCTGCCGATACACAACGCGGGCAGGCACAAGATAGTGCAATGGCGGCCTGCTGCAAAGGTGTCGCCCCGAGTCCGCGGCAATTCCCCGCGGCGTACGGCCGCTCCGCCCGATCCGCGGTGCAACCAAGGGTGCTTGTCACCCACCACGCCGGGTGCTAGTTTGGTGGGGCGCTCCTCTACCTCGTTTTTTCAGGTGGCACCATGCACTGGAAACTGAAAGCCACGATCCAAAACCTGGTCTCCTACCTGCCGGCGGGGTGGTCCTATCGCGCCTACTATTGGCTGCAGCGGCATTTCGGCGGGCTGAGGAACTTCCACCCCGGCTCGCGGCTGACGGCCGGAGTCGAGATCTGGCAGCAGCTGGAAGCTCAAGGCGAAACGCCTGCCGGGAAACGGTTTTTCGAGGTGGGTACCGGCCGCGTCCCGCTGGCGCCCCTGGCGTTCTGGTTGATGGGGGCAGCGCAGACGATCACGGTCGACTTGAACCCTTACCTGAGTGACGAACTGCTGCGGGATAGTCTGCTGTACCTGGCCACGCATCAGGCCGAGAGCCGCCGGTTGTTCGGGAACCGGTTGGACGGCCAACGGTTTGCCGACCTGCTGGCATTCAGCCGCGACGCGCGGTTCTCCCGGGCCGGCTTTCTCGAACTCTGCAACATCCGCTACGTGGCTCCCGGGGATGCCGCCCACACCGACCTGGCGCCGCAAAGCATCGATTATCACTCGTCCTATTGGGTCTTCGAGCACATTCCGCCCAACGTCTTGCGAGACATCTTGCAGGAAGGCAATCGCATCCTCCGGCCGGACGGGCTGTGCGTGCATCGCATCGATTACAGCGACCACTTCTCCCACTCGGACCCCCGGATTTCGGCCATCAATTTCCTGCAGTACTCGCAGCCACGGTGGGACCGCTACGCCGGAAACCGTTACATGTACATGAACCGCCTGCGGCATGACGATTTTCTGGACCTCTTCCAGTCGGTGGGGCATCGCGTGGTGGCGGCAGCTCCCGATCTCGACCGGGGTTTGCTGGAATTCGTCCAGCGTGGCGAGCTGCAGCTGGACCCCCAGTTTGCGGATAAATCCCCGGATGTGCTGGCGATGACGGGTGCCTGGGTGCTGTCGCAACCGGCGGGCGGAGCCGCAACCGGTTGAGACGCAGTGGACATGCAGCCGGTTACCAACGGACCAACGCTCGCGAGCCGATCTCCAGGGCGATCAGCGCAATCATCCCCACGGCCGCCAGACGCATCATCAGATACGGGGTGAACCGCCATTGGGGCAGCACGTTCCAACCCACAGCACGCGCTTGGCGGATGTAAGCAGCGGTCAACCCGAACAACAAATAGGTGGGGACGATGTAGACGCGGGACAGGGACAGCATCCCCGCGCAATAGCCGCACAGGATTGCCAGCAGATACAGCCGCAGTCGCCGCATTCCCGGGTCCGCGATCTGATCCACTTCGTGCCGCAACTGATGGAGCTGGGCAATCGACATATAGACCAGGCTGATGAAGGCCGTACCGCCCAGGATTCCCAACTCGGCAAAGGCGTGGACATACGAGTTGTGAGCCCCCAAACCGACGTGGCTGGCCAGCAGTCCCTGCCCCACGCCCAGCAGCGGATAGTGGCGGAGCAGCGCCAGCGATTCCCGCCACAACTGGACGCGGTGCTGGCCCGTGCCGCCCTCCAAGTCAATCCGCGTCATCCGTCCTCCGAACACCACCAGCACCAGCGGCAGGCCCATCAGCCAGATCGGGATGCACTTGCGGATCCCCAGCTGCGAGACCAGGACCACGTTCGCGGCGACCATCAGGCCAATGAATCCGCCTCGAGATTTGGTTTCGAGAAACGCGATCAGAAACGGCACCAGCGGAATCAGCCAGATGAACCTGGTCGGCCCGGCTTCGGGGGCCATCAGACGGTACAAGCAGATGGTGATGACCACGATCAGGACCAGGCAGATGTCGTTGGGATCGTTGAAGATCCCCGTTCCGACCAGCCGGGGGAAGACGATGGATTCGCCCGTCTCCGGATCGATCTCCCGCTGTTCCAAGGCTTCCAGGGCCGGAATTTCCACGTATTCGTAAAAATGCAGCAGCGCCAGACAGACCGCGATCAAGGTGAACAGCACGACCGCATTCAGGAACCGCTGGAACTTCTGCGGCGTGTCCAAGTTGTGCACCAACAACAGATAGTACAGGACGACCCGGCCAAACATGTTGCCACCCATCCGCGCGCCCCAGATCGAGCCGAATTGCAGGTGGGACAGGATAATCGCCAGCAGGATGCCCAGCACGCCGACGGTGAGCGGGCGATCGATCAACGACCGGGTGGTCATCTGCTCGATCAGCCCGGGATAGCTCAGCAGAATGCAGCCGATGGCGACCAACTGGTACAAGCGGAGCGGTTCCAGGGCCTCGATCATCTCGGCAGGTCGGATCAGCAGGATCGCGTTCAGCAGGAGAAAAAGGGCAAACTCCACGGTTGTATCCCAAACCTACCGGATCATCGCACCGAACACGGGACAGCCCAGTTGCCCGAGACGCTCGCTGGCTTCGCGGACGCTGCCTGCTCGCGACTTGTTTCGCAGCAGGGACAGCACGGCTACGTCGGCCAGCCGTCCCAGATGGACGGCATCCGGGTACTCCAGCACTCCTGCGACTTCGATCACGACGTACGCATAACGGAGTTGCAGCGTTTCCAAAACTTCCTGCAGCTGGGGGTGAGTCAGGATGGGCAGCGGATCGGTGCCGCGATCTTCCGGCTGTAGGAGGTCCAGATTGGCAACCCCGGTCCCGATCAAGGGCATCTCCGCGGGGAACGGGGTAGGGGCTGTCCGGCTGCCCTGCAGACTGACTTCGTTGCCCAGTTCATCAGCCAAGGTGGCGGAAGAACTGAGGTTCCTTCCGGGTTCGTCTGCCGAGGCGGGAATCGGCTCTTGGTAAGCATCGTGGACCTCCGCCGCAGTCCTCCCGTTATCGAAATCAGCTTCCACGTCGGCGGGGTCCTCGTCCGCGTCCGCATGCTCGGCGGCCTCCGGAAACTGCTCCCGCTCCTCTTCGATGGGATTTCGAGGGAATTCGATGCGGGGCTTGGTGTCCCGCAGGTCCAGGTTGACCAGAATCGTCCGCTGGCCGGTGCGTGCCAAGGCCGCCGCCAGGTGTTCGGCCAGATGGTCACGCTCGGCCAGCCAGCGGGCCGCTGTCACCAGGATCGTCCGCGGTTGATGCACCCGGGGATGATGCAGCAAGCGGGCCACAAACATGTCCATGCGGGCTCGCAACCGTTTCAAAGCCGGGGTATCTCCGGCCAGCGAGACGGCGGCCGAAGCGGGCAGTCGCGGCAGCGTGGTCAGGATCTCCAAGCCGGTCCGCTGCCCGGCATCGCGGGACGAGTGTAGGGCCCCCGTCAGCAACTCGGCAACCGCCGCCAAAAACAGGGCCAACCCGAAACCGCCGCCCGCCATCACGATCCCCAGCTTCCTCTGCCGCGAAGTGTCCCGGCGGTTCGGCAAATGAGCGGGAGAGACCAACTGGATCCGCGGGTCCGCCTGCTGCTCCATCTCCAGGCCCTGACGCGTCGTCCACAAACGCTCTCGCAACCGCTCGTAGAGTGTGATGTCGTTGACCATCTCTTCCAGAGCCGCCGCGTCCTCGTTCAAAAACCGATCCTAAATGCCTATTGCCTGCAAATCCGGCCGTCGCAGGCGTGCCGACTGAATTTTTTTCAGTGTTTATCCGTCGGGCCAGTATTTCTTACCGTTGCCTTGGCCGCGATGGCGGCGTTTCTGCAGCTTGCCCCCCCCAAAAAAAATATTTTTTTGCGGGCAAGCCCGGTGTCCTGTAGATGCCCTCGCTAAAACGCCAATCTGGGGCGGGAACTCCGAAACCGACGTGGTTTTCTTCGGGCCTTCTTCTGCCATCAGCGATTGCCGTATTCTCCTGACCCGAGTTACGGGAGGGTGATTGCCTCGTGCAAAATTGTCTACAATATGGGGTTATGCGGCCTAACGTTTGCAGAGGTTGCGGCTGTCCGCGGGTGGCTGGTGGTAAGCACCCGGCCAGGAGTTTCCTAACACAATGTAGGACGGACACTCCTGTCCGTCGTGCGGAAAATGACGGACAGGAGTGTCCGTCCTACTTCTTTGGTTCCGTTAAGAAACCCGTGTCC
>SLMF01000622.1 GCA_007133715.1 Planctomycetaceae bacterium | reverse complement strand
TCGAATGGCCTGAAAGCTCTGGCCTGGAGCCGCATTTTTCTGGTATAAGCACCCGGCCATGAGTTTCCTAAAACAATGTAGGACGGACACTCCTGTCCGTCGTGCGGGAAATGACGGACAGGAGTGTCCGTCCTACTTCTTTGGTTCCGTTAAGAAACCCGTGTCCGGGTGCTTACCAAGACAAGGTTCTCCTTGACCGACTTCAATCCACGGGTCTGCCAAAGAGAACCTCATGGTGTGCGATGGGTCCGACCCCAACTTTGCCCCACGGGGGGAGGGTTATGTGGAGGGGGCGCGGCGGAGTCGCACGGCAGCCCTTTTCCGCGAGCAGGTGCCAGGCGACGGGAACCCCGGGTTTTCACGGCGTGCGAAATCCCGAGAATGAGGCGGTCGGACGTTCGTTTGTTTCGCCCAGAAGAGAAAGGCCGTCGGGATGCCGATCCGATCGTTGGCTTGCGTGGTGGCTTGGGCCACCCTGTTGCCGAATACCGCCTCGTTCGCCGGGGGCATGGGGGAGCCTCTTCCAGAAATCCGGGAGCAGATCGACATCGCTCCCGTCTGGTCCGCTCATCAAATCGGCAGCCCCGTCCTGTTGACCCGGGACGGTTTCCAGTACGTGGGCTACTATGACGCCGAGCGATATCTGACGGTGGCCCAGCGGCGGTTGGGGTCGAGCGACTGGCGTTTTCACCGGTTTCCGATCCAGATGGGGTGGCCCACGGGCGGGCACGCCAAATTGACCTTGGCCGTCGACCGTGACGGTTATTTGCATGTCAGCTCGTATCGCCGCGGTTTGTTGGCAGGTCCCCCCAGCCCGCCGGCAATCCTGTATTATCGTGCCGATTCGCCGCATTCGATCGCGCGATTCGAGCGTTTACAGATGGTATCGCCGGACGAAGCGCCGGGTTATCCCACGTTTTTCTCGGGTCACGACGGCGAATTGGTTTTTCAATATCGACAGGGCGCCAGCGGTCGGGGTGACCAGATCTACAACGTCTACGACCCGGACACTCGGACTTGGCGGCGTCTGCTGGAGTCGCCCTTGTTCGACGGTCGAGATCAGATGAACGCTTACGGCGGCCCGCGGTTCGGACCGGATGGCCGTTGGCATGCCGTTTGGGTCTGGCGGAACACGCCTTGCAACGGCACCAATCACACGCTGTCCTACGCCCGCAGCTGCGATTTGCGGCGCTGGCAGACCGTGGACGGCACCGATTTGGAGTTGCCGCTGACCAGCCAGACGGAAGGGGTGGCGGTCGAACCGGCCGGTCCGGGCGAGGGACTCAGCAACATGACCAGTTTGGTGTTGGGCTGGGATACTCAGCAGCGGCCGGTGCATACGTATCACAAGTACGATTCGGCGGGTCACAGTCAGATATTCAATGCGCGTTTCGAGGGCGGGCAATGGCGGCGGGTGGTGGCCACCGATTGGGATTTTCGCTGGGACACTCGCGGCACCGGGGCCTTGCCGTACGTGGCGCGTGGGGGTGCGGTGAGTCCGAGCGGCGAGGGTGAATTGGAGCAGATCGTGTGGAGCCAGGCGTGGGGCAGCCAGCGGATCGTGTTGGATGAAGCCACGCTGGAGCCGCTTCGCCGCACCCGGCCGGAGCCGCCGCCCGCCTGGCAGCGCGCCCTGCGGCAGCCCGAGTCGGATTTCGAAGTGCCGGCCGACCCCCAGCTCTTACGCCAGGGCGGTCCGATGCAAGTCCAACTGCTGAACGACCAAGGTGAAGCGGAAGAAGCGGGCGTACGCTATCTGCTGCGTTGGGAGCACGCCGGGCGCAACCGCGATCGCCCTGTCCCCGAGCCCTGGCCCGCTCCCACGATGCTCCGCGTTTACCAGATCGCTGACGCACCGGAATTGGCGGACGGTTGGTGAATCTCACGTCGATCGAGGACCGAAAGGGGCACTGGCGGAACACCCCGCGTGTCCCCTCGGTCGCCCACCGCGACAGGCTCTCGACCGGTTATTGTCTCTCTTTTTTGTAAAGGAACGTCACATGATTCAAGCGGATTTGTCGGACAAAGTCACCGTGATCACCGGAGCATCGTCGGGCATGGGTGCAGCCATCGCGCGGCGTTTTGCCGGTTGTGGCAGCCGGGTCGTATTGGCCGGTCGGCGTCTGGATCGACTGGAGGCTTTGGCGACCGAGATTCGCCAAGCCGGTGGGACGGCCCTGGCCGTCGCCTGCGACGTCAGCGATTGGCCGCAGGTCGAAGCCCTGGTGCAGAAGGCGTTGGACGAAATGGGGCAGATCGACGTGATGGTCAATGCGGCCGGGTTCGGCACGCTGAAACCGCTGGCCCAGACCTCCGTGGCGGAGATTGACAGCCAGATCGATGTCAACTTCAAGGGGCTCTGTTACGGCTGCAAGGCGGTGTTGGACCACATGCGCAGCCGGCGGACGGGGCAGATCCTGAACATCGGTTCGGTCGGTTCCGTGCGACACTATCCGTCCTTTGCCGTCTACGTCGGCGCCAAGCATGCCGTGCTGGGCTTCTCCCGCTCGCTGTACGAAGAGGTGCGTGAGGAGGGCATCCGGGTCCACGTGCTGTGCCCCGCCGCGGTCAACACCGAGTTTATTGATGTGGCCGGCTTCGGCGAGGTGCCTTGGCCGGCGGACGGGATGATCCAAGCCGAGGACATCGCCGAACTGGCGCTGACCTGCGTCGCCCTGCCCGCCAATGTGCACATCGACACGATGGTTCTGTGGCCCACGTGCCAGGCGACCTGAGCGTGAAGGACACGCCGGGTACAGCTGCGGGTAATTGCCACTTCTAAGACTCAGTGCCGCGTGCCGGGGGGCGGGCGGACCTGCAGGAGCTCCTGGCGGACGAAGATTCGCAAGGGCACTCCGGGGCGGAGCAGGAAATGCGTACGCCCCGGGGGCGCGAGCGGTACGTACAGCCCGCGTTGTCCGGCGGGCGGGCGAGCGTACAAATAGTCCGCCAGCATCGGCTCCAGCTCGGGGGAGATGATGATCAACGGCGCCGGCGGCTCGGCGGGTTCGGCCCGATACCATCCGATCCGCGAAAAATGCCGCAGGCACCACGGTAGCGGCCAGTAGTCCTCGTCGGGACAGATCACTTGGATGAACAAGTCTGTCCCGTCCGGATGCCGGTCTGCGATCCGCTGCACCTGGTCTACCAATTCCGCGATTTCGTACGTCGTGTGCGCATAGACCCAGGGACTACGCGGGTCGGCGGCGGCGACAGAACTCGCCTGCCAGGCCAGCCCGCTTTGGTACAGCACGATCGCCCCGATCAGGGCACCTAGCGCCCCTTGTGAGATCCGGCTCCGGCAGGAGCGCAGCACGACGCCGGCCCCGATCCCGGCGACCAGGATCAGCCCGTGCAGCGGCCCCACGGCACACCAGGGGGTCTTGTAAGGCAGTGCGGAATAGGCGGCCAGCAGCACGACCGTGTAAAGCGTTAGGAAACGAGCCAGCCGGAGCTGCTGGGGTTCCAAGCCGCGACCGCAAACGGCGGCCCACAAACCGGGCACCGCCAGGATCCCCACCGCCAGTTCGCTGCCCCCACGCGTGCCCGGAATCGGTTGCCAAAACAGCCACTCGAAATACCCGTACCAGGGATGCCGATGGAGTCCGGCCGAACCCTCGCCCGCGGCGCGCTGCAGATAACCGCCGTACGTGGTCAGGGAATCGAGCACCCCGCGAGGGTTCTGCAAAAAGGACGAATGAAACACCGCACTGATCAAACCAGCCAGAAACAAGGCCGCGCCCAGTTGGGCCCACGGCCAACGTCGGGGACGCCGGCACAGGTCGCAGGACCCCCAGGCGGCGACCGCCAGTGCGAAGCCCGCCAGAACCCACGTCTCTTTGGTCGCCAGCATCATCCCGCCACTGAGTCCCAGCAGCAGGACCTCGAACCAGCCCGCCCCACGTACCCCCGAAGCCGGCGGGGCCGTCGCCGCTGCCGCAACGGTCGCCTGCCACCGCCAGAAACCGCTCAGCACGGCCATGGTAAACGTGACCAGCAGCATTTCTTGGATGTAGTAGCGGCTGTAGAAGACCAGCGCCGGCGAGCTGGCGGTCAGGGCGGCGACCACGGCGGTCGCCGGGGCGCCCAGCGAACCCCGCAGCCGCCACACCCACAGAACCAGCAGCACCCCCATCCCAGCCGGCAGCAGTCGCAGATGGCGGGTTGAAACCTGCCGGCGATCCCGCGCCCCGCTGAGCCAAACCCCGGGCAAACTCAGATAGTTCAGACTGGGACCATGGTACTCGTGCGGATCGTAGCGGTAGTCGCCCGCCTCCAGCAAACGACTGAATTCACGATCTTCGAGGTTAGTAGTACAGCAAACCCTCTTCGACCAACTCGGCACCCCAAACACCGCCAAGCACCCGTTCCAACCGGGCCAGCGACTGCCGCAACTGGGATTCCAGCCGGTAAGCGGTCAGCTGGTAACGCAGCAACTGTCGCCAATTGTCGACCAGCTGCAGGAATGTCACATCGCCCACTTCATAGGCACGCAGCGACACCTCGAAGGTCTGGTCTGCCTTGGGGATCATCTCCTCACGCAACAAACGGAGCAACTCCTGCTGACTCTGGAGCTGCGCGAACAGATCGGCCACCTCTTCCTGCGTCTGGTCTCGCAGCGAATCGTACTGGCGAGCACTGGCGATCACGCGGGCTTCGGCTTCCCGCAGGCCGGCATCCAACCGCCGACGGTAAATCGGCAGGTTCACTCCGATCCCCAATTTTAACGCACTGCCTCCCGACGCGGTACCGGGCAAGGCATCTGGACGGTCCATTGCCATCCACATTCCCGACAGCCGCACATCGGGGAAGTAATCCAGGCGGGCCAGATCGACAGAATGCCGTTGTTGCATGAGTTCTGCCAGCTGCGCGTGCAACTCGGGCCGAGCCGCCACGGCCTGATCATACAACCGCTGGACGTCCTGCGGAATCTGCTCTGTTGGCAAGGCGTCGGTTGCGCCCAGCGGCGTCTCGGGCGACACGTGTAATTGCCGAGCCAAGCGGGCCCGGGCACTGGTCCGTTGCTGCGTCAACTGAACCCGTTGATTGTCCAGCTCCAACAGTTCGAGTTCCGCCCGCAAGACGTCCTGTTGACTCACCTCGCCGACCCCGAAGCGCGCGCTGGCCACGGCCAGCAAACCTTCCAGCAGTTCGCGATCGGCTTCCGTCACTTGCAGGGCCTGCTGGACGAAGTACAGTTCGTAGTACGCGATTTTGACTT
>SLMF01000113.1 GCA_007133715.1 Planctomycetaceae bacterium | reverse complement strand
GAGTACGAGTACGATTACTCCTCAGACGGGCGAATCATGACCTATCTGCCACTGCACATCGACGTTCGCTCGGTGCGGGATCTGTTGCCCCAATACTGACCGCAATCGATCAGCTGATCTTGGTCGCGATCTTGTCGCGACTCCGTGTGCCTGACGCAGTCAACCCTCGAAGCTCGATCGAAGTGCGATTCCCTGCGGCAGACCTCCCAGAATTGGCGTTCCGGTCGAGGTTGTCGTGCCCGAGGTCGGAGGACGGGTGCCCGCTGGCCCGGCTAATGACGGTTGGTAGCTTGGCACCCAAGACCGCAGTTTTTCGCAAAACTGCTGGCGAGTGATGGTTTCCAGGCTTCCGTTCCAAGCCGCCAGTTCTTCCACCGCGCGAAAAACCTGCTCAGGTCCTGTCAGGCCGTTCGTGGCTCGCAAGACACCCGGATGCTCCGTCGGCTGCATCGTCTCGCCATCGGCCTGCAACTCCTCGTACAGCTTCTCCCCGGGCCGCAAACCGATATACGTGATCTCGATCGCCTCGGGGGGTAAACCACTCAAGCGAATCATGTCGCGGGCCATGTCCAGCACGCGGACCGGTTCGCCCATATCCAGCACAAAGATCTCGCCACCCCGACCCATGCTGGCCGCCTGCAATACCAACTGCGAGGCTTCGGGAATCGTCATGAAATAGCGGGTCATCTGCGGGTCCGTGATCGTGATCGGACCCCCACGGCGGATCTGGCTCTGGAAAATCGGGACCACACTGCCCGCCGAACCCAACACGTTCCCAAATCGTACCGCCACGAAACACGTGGTCGAACGCTGCGACAAGGCGTGGATATAACGTTCCGCCAACTGCTTGGTCGTTCCCATCACGCTGGTCGGATTCACGGCTTTGTCCGTCGAGATCAACACAAAATGCTTGGACTCGTATTCGTGAGCCAGATCGGCCACGATCCGGGTTCCCAAGACATTGTTCTTGATCGCCTCGCCTACGTTGGCTTCCATCAGCGGCACGTGTTTGTGAGCCGCCGCGTGAAACACGATCTCCGGCCGATAATCCTCGAACACTTGCCGCATCCGCCGCGAATCCGTGATGTCACCGATCACGGGAACCAGCCGGGTCGCAGTACCCAACAGGGCCAATTCGTTCTCGATGACAAAGATCCGGTTCTCTCCACGGCCCAGCAGCACCAGTTCGGTCGGTTGGTAACGCAGCAGCTGACGGCAGATCTCCCCGCCAATACTGCCCCCCGCTCCGGTGACCAGTACCCGGCGGCCCTGGATCAATTGCTCGATCGCGCCATCGTCCAATTCGACCGGCTCACGCCGCAACAGATCGTTGATCTCGATCTCGCGAACCGGGATCTCCTGGCCCCCGCACAGCCGCTCGTTCACCGCCGCTACAATCCGCAACGCTAAACCGGCGGCCGAACAACGCTCCATCAAATCCCGCATCAGGGGCCCCGGCAATACGCCCGCCGTGACCAACACCTCCGTCACCCGATGACGCGCCGCCAACCGCTCGACTTGGTCAATCGGTCCCAACACGGGGATCCCGCCCATCCTGTCACCTTGCGGCCGACACGCGTCACCATGGAAACAAAGGAAACCGCAGACCCGCATCCGCAAATCCGGGTGGGATTGGATCTCGTGTGCCAACAGACAAGTGCCCTGATCCGTACCCACCAAAAACACCAGTCGCGGCTTCTGACGCTCGAGGAACGGACTAAACTGCTCCCGGTTCAAACGCCAAGCCCCACGCAAGCCCCCAAGCACGGTCAGACTGAGCAAACCGTCCAGCAGCAGGACCGCGCGCGGAATCTTGGCCAGTAAACCCAGTTGACTGGCGGCCGCCAGAATCAGCACCGCCAATACCACCGCTTTGACCAGCCCGACCAAATCGGTGAACGTCACGTGCCGCCACCAGATCCGCGAGTTCTTCAGCCCGTAAAAGGTGCCCATCTTCAAGACCAGCACCATCGGTAGACTGCTCCAAAACAACCCCGCAGCCGCAGGCGGCAAGCGAAAATCGAAACGCAGACTGAATGCCAGCCAGTAACAAAGCACAAATACGGACGCGTGCAGCACCGCCAACACCCAGGCCCGGGGAGAGGTCAGATCTCGCCAAACAAAACGCCGGACATCCTGCACATACTGCCGCAGCAGGCTCGAAAACGATTCCGAAGTTGCCAAAGTACTCGCCATCTTGATGTAAACCTGGTTGCTTGTTCAGTCGACCATCATCAAATTCTCTATATTACCTCAGGATCCAATCCTCCGCCATCGATCCCAGGTCACTATTTTGCCTTTTCTGCCTCGCTTTCCTTTTCGTAGTACTCCGAATGCTCGTCCCCGTAGCCGTAGCCGTAGCCGTAGCCGTAGCCGTAGGCGTAGCCATTTCCGTAGCTGTAGCCATAGCGATTCCCATAGGAGTACCTGCTGCCGTAGTAGCCGTAGCCAAAGTAGGGGGAGCGATTCGCATCATTGATCGACACACCGATCACGTTGGCTCCGACTCCCGCCAGCAGGTTGCGAGCCTGGATCGCCGCGGGACTGCCATTCTTCAAGACCCGAATGACCAACAGCACGCCATCCGCGATGGGTGCGATCACAGCCGGGTCGGAAACGGCCAGCATCGGCGGGCTATCGATCAAGACGTAGTCATATTGCTGGCGGAGCATCCGCAACAGCTGTTCGAACGTGGGCAACGTCAGCAATTCGGACGGATTGGGCGGATGGGGCCCGGAGGGCATGATCCACAGATTGTCCTGATCAATCTGCTGGATGGCATCCGCCGGTTCGACCTCATCCACCAAGACATTGGAGAGTCCCTGCTGGTTCTCCAGTCCGAACATTTTGTGGATACGGCTGTTGCGCATGTCGGCATCGATCAACAGGACCCGCTTGCCGGACTGGGCCATGGCTACGGCCAGATTGGCGACGGTTGTGGTTTTTCCATCGCGGGGCTGCGGGCTGGTGACATGGATTACGCGCACGTCGCTCGCGCGGGTCTTGAAGAACAGCGAGGTCCGCAGCCCGCGGATGGCTTCCGCCTGTCGGGATTTGGGGCGGTGATAGGAGGCCACCGTCAAGTCGACGGCTTGGCCATTGGTCTGGGGCTGGGCGTGTTTTCGCGAGACGGGCGTCAGGACGGGCAGGTGCGCCACGATGGGCGAGCCCAGGGCCTGGCGGATCTCCTCGGGACTGCGGAAGGTGCGATCGGAAATCTCGATCAGCCACGCCAACCCCGATCCGCCGAACAGCCCCAGCATCATCCCCAGTGCCAGAACCAAGGTTCGGCGGGGCGCCACGGCCCGCGTCGGTTGCTCGACCGGCGAGATCATCTCGGTCACATAACCGCCATAGTCCTTGATCAAACTGATTTCCGCCAGCCGCGCCACGACGGCTTGATACAGATCGCTCTTCCGCGTGATCGTGTCCCGCATCATCTCGTTCCGCAGCTCGTACGCGACCAACTGCCGCGAAGCTTCTCGCTCCTGCGCCAGCAGCCGCTCGAGATCCCGCTCGCGACGCTCCAAGTCCCGCAGATCGTTATGTAACGATTGAATCAGTGTCGCCACCAGTTCGGCGGTCGTGAACGTCGGCTGCTCGCGAGCCTCCGGAACACTGCGGGTCTGTAAGAACTGCTCGATCGCCGCAATCTGCTCGTCGACCTTGGCGACATCCGGGTAGTCGGGGCCAAAGTCCATCAAGAGCTCTTGCCGCTTCAAAACCAAGGACAGATACCGGTCGAACTCCATGCTGGCGGTCACGGATCGTATGGGTTGCAAGGCCAAAAACGCTTCCGAGGCCGGCCCCCCACGAGCGATGTTCAACATCCGCGCCACGCGCTCGGCGTCCTTCGCGCCCAACAAAGCCAGTTGCGCCAGTTCCCCGACCGTCGCGTCGGCGTCCTCCGCCGCCAACAAAATCTCCAGCCGGGCTTCCGTCTCGCTCTTCTGAATCCGGACTTCCGTCAACGACTTCTGCAACTGCAACAAATGGGCCTGCTGAAGACTCGAACCCCCACGATCACTGCCACGATCCAGAAGCGGGGCTGAATCCCGAAACCTGAGGTACGCCTCCTGCCCCTCCTGAACCTCGACCTCCAGCTCGTCCTTCGCGCGGGTGATCAACGAGACGGCTTCCATGCTGGTGTCCTGGAACGTCTCGCCCAGAAAATGCTGGTAACTCTCGACCAGGGCCGCCAAGACGGCCGCACAGTCCTGGGGCGAGGTGCCGCGATACGCAGCTCGCAACACCCGCGCGTCCCGCGCCTGACCCTCGCCACCACTGCGAACCTGCAAATTGCCGATCACCATCCGCACCGGATCAAAGCCCTCGCTCAACGCCGCCCGCTCGCGGAACGTCGGCAAACGCTCCAGCCGATGTTGCTCGATGGCACGCCGAACCACCCGCGGACTCTGGAAGATCTGGATGTGCGTGGCCAGCAGATCGCCGTAATTGCCACGATCTGAATAACCGTCACCCTCCGCCCGCGCCGGCAGATTGCTGTCCTTCTGCATCACCAGGATTTCCACACTGGACTCGTAAATGGGCGTGGCCTGATAGTAGTACAACGCGGCCAAACCCACTCCCACGACGACCCCGAACAGCAACACCCATTTGCGTCGCCCAGATTTCGCCTGGATCCTGCTCAACCCACCCTGGTTTTGGATAAATTTGCTTTAGTTCTTTTTGTGCCAGTGCCATAACCTGGCCCAAATGATCAAAAACAACTGCCCGGGAACTGGTCGTTCCCTGTCGGCTGGGAGCCCGTCGGCAGGATGCGGAACAATTCCGTGCGCAACGAGATCTTGCCGGTTTCCGTTTGCGGCGTATTGAAGCCGAGCTGCCCCTTCAGCACGTCGAAGTTTGCTTTCAGACGCGCCAGCACCTCGGCCAAGCCACCGCGGCCCATTTGGGGTTCCCCCCCCGCAATCAGTCCCGGCGTACGGGCCCGCACGATGTCCCCATACAGATCGCGCGGGGATCCGGGGTCGGACGCATCCAGGTTGGTCTCGAAATCGTAGGCCTTGGCCGCCAGATAGGTATAGCGAGCCGCCAGTTCCAACGCCGCGTGATACGACTCGAGCGCGTGATTGCGCGACACCCGGAACGTCATGTCCTGATAACGATTCTGCTGCGTCATCGCGGCTACACGCTTGTTGTAGGCGGCCCGCTCGTCTACCAGCCGGGCCCCCTGGGCCACCGTCGAACGGTACTCGTCGGAT
>SLMF01000559.1 GCA_007133715.1 Planctomycetaceae bacterium | reverse complement strand
TCCGCGGCTCGGACGCGGGCGAGCACACGATCCGCACGACCGGCGGTCACCCCTTCTACAGCCTCACCCACGCCACCTGGCGGGACGCCGCCCACCTGCGACCCGGCGAACTGCTCGACACCCTGGCCGGTAGCTGTCCATTTTCCCAAGCTACCGAAATTTGATGGGAGAATTTCCAATCGGGTGCATTCCCGCGTCATGTCGTCGGCAGGGAACCTGGACAACCGGAGGCCGAGAATGGTGTCTGGAAGGTCGCAATCTCGCGGACAATCCAGGGTTCAACGGGCACACATCTCCAAATGCCAGGATCGGCTCCGCGTCGGGCTTGGAAAAATTTGAAAATTGCTCTTGCCAGATTCCGGGAAAAGTGCTCCATCATCAGGCATGAGGACTCCAAACTACAGACAGGAACTTCAAGAACTTCGGGAAATTAACAAGGCGCAAGCGGTGCGCATCCAGGAACTCGAAGCCGAAGTGGGACAGCTGAAGGCCCTGCTCAACACCAGGGCGGAAGCGAAAGCCGCCAAGAAGCCGAAGTTCACGGAAGACTACTGTTTCAGCAAGAACAAACAGGAAAAGAAGCGGGGCAAGGGGCCAGCAGATCATCCCCCGGAGAATCTCAGCGGGATCGGTGGTGCGTGATGCGCCGCCGATCCTGGCTGATTCAGGGAAGGCGAGAGGCTGGGAAAAAGCGAAGATCGATTACGAGTACGCGCGCGAAGGATGTGCCCCGTCGGGACCACCGCCAACAATGCGAGCTCTATTTATTCGCCGTTGCTTAGTCAGCGTACCCGCCGGGGTCCTTTACTCTTACGGTATGACTTCTTTGCGCCGTGCGCGCATCCTTCACGGGTTTCACGGCGTTCTGCTCCCTTGGTGTGTTTTCTTTTTTCCTGAACCTCCAAGGAACATCAGCGCGCCGCTTTTCTCAAGCCCCGCCGATGTGGGGGTGTACCCGTTTTGACATTCGTCATGGAATACCTCCTGCCATGTTTCAGAAAGCTCAGGTTTCCCGCGGGGTAGAGCTTCCCTACCCAGAAAAGCCTGAATCAGCAAATCAGGGCACCGGTGCCTACACGGGCTGTGAGCTACAGCGGCTGGACTCCCTGGATGCTACCCGTCTCGCGCCACCGCGCGACGGAGCTTCGGCAAGGACCTCCCTTTGGTTGCGGCCGAGCGAAGCGAGGCAGCGTTAGGCGTTTTCGGGGCTGAGGGCGCGCGGGGCGGGTCAGAACAGGCGGGCCAGCGCGCGGCATTGCTCCGGCGTGTAGGGCTGGAAATCCTTGGCCAAGTGGATGTTGTGATCGATCTGCTCGACCCGGGTGATCCCGATCGTTGCCGTCGCCACGGGGTGACTCAAAGCGTATCGCAGGGCCTGTTCGGCCGTGAGCTGGTCGTTCTCGAAAATCCGGCCCCCGGTCCCGCCGTAGACCTTCATGGCCACCACGCCGACGTTCTTGGCAACCGCCTTGGCCAGCATCGCCCGGGTATTCTCCGGATCCAGCATGGCACGCCCGGCCGGATTCAGCGTGACAAACACGCAGTCGAAATCGTAGCGATCCATCGCCGCGCTCAGAACTTCATTGGAATGACTGCTGATTCCCAAGTAGCGGAGTCGGCCCGCATCACGAAAATGCTCGAACGCCTTGATCGCGCCGCCGTCGCGGTCCAAAGCCGCATCCAAGTCGTCGAAGGTATGCACGGCGTGCAGGAAGTACAGATCGAGGACCTGTGTCCGCAAACGCTCGCAACTGGCTTCGAACGCCTGATTCCGAATCGGTTCGGCGCGGCGTTGGCGTGTCTTGGTGGCCAGAAAGACCCGCTCCCGCCGATCGCCCAAGGCCTCGCCAATGTGACGTTCACTCGTGCCGTCGGCGTAGGAATCGGCCGTGTCAATATAGTTGATCCCCGAGTCGACGGCATGCCGGATAATTTCCAGAGCCTCTTCCCGGCGGTCCGCCTCGCGAACCGTGGTCATGCCTCCCAAACTGACGATCGTCGGTTCGTGGTCGATCCGCCCCAGTTTGCGACGAGGCAGGCGCATGTCGGCTCGGGTTGCCTCTGCGGCCGCAGAGGCAGCCGGCAAAGAGCCCCACCCCGAGGCGAGCGCGGTTCCTGCGGTTGCCTTCAAAAAGCATCGACGTCCGATTTCACGCATTTCTCACCCCCTGAATCGCCGGAGAATCCCGAGCAGGCACGTCACACCGCTCGTCCAGAAAACGACCCTCTATCCAACCACCGTGGCCCCACGTTGTCAAGCCTGCCCGGGAGGCCGGAAAGCCGCCGCTCCGCCCCCCTCCAGCTCGGCTCACATCCCCTCGACCACTCCCGACGTTTTCCACCACGGGAAGGGGCTGTACTGCTGTAATTCGAGATACAGCAGCAAGCAAGCGATGGTGACGGCCAGCAAGGAGACCCCCAACATGATCGTATAAAGATCCCAGTTCGCGACCGCCCACCACCGCCGCTTGGGCTCGGTCTCGTCCGTCTCTTCCAAATCCTCGGGCTGGTCGGATGCCTTGCCCGCATCTTCCCCGGCTCCCTCTTCATCCGCGGCATCCTCCGCCAGCTCGCCTTCGCTCCCCTCTTCCGTGGACTCCGCCTCCGCCAAGTCGTCCATGGCGTCCGAATCCCCCTCGTCCGTGAATCCCCCCTCGTCGGCGAAATCGCCGGGAAAACCGGGCGATTCGTCTGCCAAGTCCTCGAAGTCCAGTTCCCTCGAAGCATCCTCGGAATCGTCGAATTCAAATTTGCTCGGATCGTTGCTCATCAGCGAACTCTCAAGTTCTCAGGATCGGGCGGCAGGGATGCGTGCGCAGGACGCTCTCCTCCTACTATCGTAGTTTCCGCGTCCGGCACGTCAAAGGGATTCGGTCCGCAGCCCCCGGATCGTTGACAGCGGGACCTGAAGGACCTATGGTAGCGGGCGGTGGATTCAAGAGATTCGTGCCTGTTATTCGGAAAAGGAGAATTAGGATGGCTTGGGGACAACGACCCGTGACGCTCACGCTGGCTCTTGCCGTACTCGTGGCGGCAGTTGGATGCGGCAATCAAGAGGAAACCACGCTGCCGGACACCCCTGGAGGAGGCCAGGTCGCGGCTCCTCAGCAGGGAGGCAATGGCGGAGAGGGGGAAGCGGAGGGTCTGAAAACCCCCGAATTGCTGATCACCCTGCCCAACGAACTTGTGAATACACCGGACGCGATGTACGTGTTGCCCGACGGCAACTTGTACTTGACCGTGCCCAACTTCAACAACCTGGAACAGCAACCGCTGGTCATGAAGATCACGCCGGAGAACGAGGCGGAAGTTTTTTACATGCTGCCCGATCATCCGGACACGGGCGAGCCTTTTGGTTCCTTGGGCATTTGGGGAGCCCCCGATGACGATCTGTTCGTTTGCGACTACCAGATGACGGCCGAGGGGATGGGCCGTGTGGTGCGGATTCTGGTCGAGGACGGGGAAGCGGTTGGCAGTCGAGCGGTGATCACCGGTTTCAACATACCGAACGGCTTGATTGTCCACGAGGGCCATCTTTACGTGGCAGACACCGCATTGGACACCGAGCAAACCCCCGTCATTAGTGGCGTGTTTCGCTTCCCGCTGGAAGACTTGGAAGGCGAGGAACCGGTGCAGTTGGCGGAAAACCTGCTCGAGGATCCCTACCTGATCGGCACGATCGAAACGCATGACGAGACGCTGCCGCTGGGCGCCGACGGGCTGTGTTTCGATCCGGAAGGCCATTTGTATGTCAGCAATTTCGCGGACGGAACCATCCATCGTTTCGAATTCGACGAGCAGGGCCAAGTGGTCAGCAACACGATCTTTGCCGAAGCCGACTTCATGAAGAGTGCCGACGGCTTGGAATATGATCCGGTGACGGGCGTCATCTACGTGGCCGATTCGCGGGCGAATGCCGTCCAGGTGGTCTATCCCGATGGCAGCGTGCGGACGCTGGCCCAGAACGACGACACCGACGGTGCGGATGGCAGCCTGGATCAACCCTGCGAGATCCGGTTGCGGGGCCGCGAGTTGATCGTTTCCAACATGGATTGGCCCGTGCCGGGGACCATCAATACGGAGCACGACGAACCGCATACGCTGTCCGTGATCCACTTGGACGACTGACGATCGGCAGGAGTTTTCCCATGGTTTTTCGGGTGAAGAAGCGAGGTCAGCCGTCTCTGGGGGCGGCTGACCTGTTGGCGACGGTGCGTGTTCTTGTTGCCGTGATGACCGCATGGCTGGTGCTTGCGGGTGGTTTGGAGCAGGCGATGGCGGACGCCCCGCCCTTGCGTATCGAAAATCCTCTGTTCGCTTTTGACAACGGCTTCCGAGCCGGCTGGACGCCCGAACAGCAGGCCGCGTTGCTGGCCGAATTGGGTTATGCGGGCGTGGGGGGTACGGGAACCGCCGATCTACCCCGGCGTCTGGAAGCCTTTCAAAGCCAGGGGCTCCGCATCTTCAGCCTCTATGTGGGCGCCCGGATCGGTGCCGAGGGTCCCCAATACGATGCCGGTTTGAAGGCCGCGATTCCGACGTTGGAAGGTCAGGAGACGGTCCTCTGGCTGTACATTCAAGGTCAGGCAGCCGATGCGGAGCAGCAGGCGGTTCGCGTGGTGCGTGAGATCGCCGATTTGGCGGCTCCCGCCGGGCTGCGCGTGGTTCTCTACCCCCACGTCGGCTTCTACGTCGCGCGAGTCGAAGATGCCGTTCGCTTGGCCCGGGCGGCCGAGCGGGATAATGTGGGGGCGTCGTTCAATCTGTGCCACTTCCTCAAACTGGACGACGAAGCCCAGTTGCGTTCGCGTCTGTCCGCCGCCATGCCCTATTTGGAATTGGTCAGCATCAACGGCAGCGATTCGGGAGACACCCGCGCGATGGGCTGGGATCGGCTGATCCAGCCGCTGGGTGACGGCAGTTTCGACAACCGCCGCTTGCTGGCCCTGCTGCAGGAACTGGGCTACGAGGGACCGATTGGGCTGCAGTGTTACAACGTACCGGGCGACCCGCGGGAGCATTTGGCCCGTTCCATCGCGGCGTGGCGCCAGTGGGTCCAGTCGCCCGAGGCTCCGGGTGACCCATGATTGCCCTTTTCCCTGGGATCTCATAAGGCAACTCGCAGGAAATAATCTACCCGCAGCGCTGTGGCCGGTCTCTGACCGAGCCACTCCCGCCGACCGAAGGTCGCGGTTTCGGCGGGGTCGGAGACCCTCGCCGAGCGTGGT
>SLMF01000268.1 GCA_007133715.1 Planctomycetaceae bacterium | reverse complement strand
CATGAAGACGAAGAAGGAGTTGTGTGTCTCCCATTATTCTGCTCGGTGCTCCGCGACGGATGCCGCCAATGCGTCGAGGAAAGCCTCATGGTTCGCATCATTCGCCTGAAACACCTGTTTTTTCTGCTCGCCCTCAGTTTCCCTGGTTCCCCAGCTTCGGTTCAAGCCGATCTGAACTACCCGCCCAATACCTATTACATCGGGATTCGAGCCTATCACGAGGGGGATTATCGCGGGGCGCTCCGGGCTTTCGAATTGGCGCTACGCAGTGGTGTCCGCAGTACCGAGGGACGTTGGATCGATTCCATCTGTTACTACACCATGATCGGTGAGTGCTACTACCAGATGGGGCAGCTTCGGCCGGCGTTGGAGAATTACGAGGCGGCGTTGCAGCTGGCTTTGTTTCACAGCAACTGGATGAATCGGGTCCAGTTTCCGGATGTCGAGCCGTCGGCATCGACAGTGCGGAGCACGATTCAGTGGGGTGCCAGCCAGCGGAACACGGCTCTGGCGCGGATTCCTAATCGGATGGGCACGCTGCAGGGCCAAACGCCGGAAGAGACGGAGCATGCCATGACTAAGGGGGGGGTTGTGGCTTTGCCGCAAATCTTTCCCGTCGATGCCAAAGAGGTGGCTCGCACCACGGCCGTGGCGATTCGCCGACGGCATCAGCTGACCGGCTCGGCGGGACGGCACACGCGGATGACGGCCAACTTGTTGGCAGCCTTGGGTTCGCGGCCGACCTTGCCCAATCACTGGTCACAAGCTTGGGTCAGTTGTCAGCTGGGCTTGGCCTACGCGGCGGCGGGCAAAACGGACGAAGCGATTTCGGAACTGAATCGATCGCTGCTGTTGGGCAACCGCTATGACCATGATCTGACGTCGCTCGCGTTGTTGGCTCTGGGGGACTTGGCCTTTCGGCAGGGGCAGCTGCAGCAGGCGGCGACCTATTATCTGGAAGCCACTTTCGCGGCCGCCGCTTTCGAGCAATACGATGTGATGCAGGAGGCTTTCGCGGGCGGGTTGACGGTGCATTGGGTCCGTGGTCAAGAAGGGCTGTATGCGCCCCTGCCAATGGCCCGTGCGTGGGCCCCACGGAATTCGCGCGCTTTGGAGGCTTGGCTTTCCATCCTCTTGGCCGAAGACTTGGCGGGAGCGGGCAACGCCGCTCAAGCGGGCCAGTCGTTGGCACAAGCTCGCAAGACCATCGGCAATCGCGACATGCGAAACAGCCGGATTGGTGGCCGCTTCGAGTATGTCGCCGCGCTGGTCGACTTTCAGAACGGCAACCTGAACGCGGGCAATCGCGCGTTGAGCACGGCCTTGAAGTTCCAGCAGTCCAGTTCGACTTGGCTGCTGCAGCTGGCGTTAGCCGACAACTTGTACACTTCGAACGAGATTACGCAACGAGTCGCCGACGATTTGTATTCGCAGCTGTTGCGTGAGCCGGCGAACCATGACTGGCGGACGCAGCCGCTCGAGACGCTGGCCGTGGTGACGACCGCGCGCGCGGGGCCGTTCCATCGCTGGTTCGAAGTCGCCCAGCTCCGGAGAGACACGGAGAAGGTCTTCCACGTTGCGGAGCAGCTGCGGCGGCAGCGTTTTTTCAGCACGCTGCCCATGGGCGGCCGCCTGCTGGCCATCCGCTGGATCATGGAGGCACCGGAAGCCAGTCTCAGCCAGGAAGCCCTGTTGCAGCGACAGGACATTCGCGCACGTTACCCGGACTACGCGGAATTGGCCGCCGAAGCCCGCCAGCTCCAACGCCGCCTGCGAGAGTTGCCGCTGAGCCCCGAGACCAACGAACAGCGACGCGAGCAATCCCGCCTGCTCGAACAATTGGGCAAGGTAGGTGCGGCTCAGGAATGGAAGCTCAGCAGCATCGCGCTCCGCCGCGAAGCCGCCGAATTCGCTTTCCCGCCACTGCTGGAACTGAAAGAGGTGCAAGCCCGCATGCCGGCCGGCCAGCTGATGCTGGCTTACGTGGCCCGGGGGTCGCAGGTAACCGCGCTGGCCATCGACAGCGATCGGGTCGCCACGTGGGAAATTGAAGCTCCAGACACCCTGGTCAAACGGATCGCAGAAGTGCTGGGCAAGATCGGTGCCCTGGATCGCCGCGTCCCGGTCGATGGGGACCGGCTGGTTGATCCGAGTTGGCAGCCCACGTCGCGCGACCTGCTGCAGCAGCTGACCAACATTCGCGATCCGGCGGTGTGGGATACGTATGAAGAAGTGGTGATCGTGCCGGATGGCCTGCTGTGGTATGTCCCCTTCGAGGCCCTGCATGTCCAGGACGGCGAGGGGACGCGGCCTCTGATTACTCGCGTGCCCGTGCGTTACGCGCCGACGGCCTCGCTGGCCAATCTGCCCGGCCCGAGTTTGCCACGCCAGGCGGTGACGGCCGTGGTGACGGGCCGCCTGCTGCCGGGCGAGGATCCCCAGCGCGCAGTGCAGGCCAGCGAAGAAATCGCCCTCGCCTTGCCCGGCACCGTGCGGTTGGAACCGCCATCCGCCAATAGCTCCCTGGTCGCCACCAAGCTGGACCGGCTGATCGTGCTGAACGAGATCGATGCCCGCTCCCAGACCCCCTACGGCTGGAATCCGCTGGCGGTCGAGCGAGGAGGGGCCGGTGGGGATCTCACCAGCTGGTGGGCCCTGCCCTGGAGCCGCCCGCAGCAGATCGTGTTGCCCGCCTATTCGCCGCCAAGTGCCAGCAGCCTGGCCAGTACGAATGGCGCCGAGATCTTTCTGCCCCTGTGCGGTCTGATGGCCACGGGGACGCGGAGCATTCTCATCAGCCGCTGGCCGCTGGGCGGGCAGTCCACGTTCGATCTGGTACGCGAATTCGCCCAGGAGCTGCCGCACGTCTCGCCCTCCAACGCCTGGCGCCGCAGTGTTCTGCTGAACTCGCATTCGCAGGTCGTCCCAAGCCTGGAACCCCGTTTGCGTTTGAACGGAACGGTCGACTCCATCCCCGCCTCGCACCCCGTGTTTTGGGCAGCGTATCTGCTGGTCGATAGCGGCTCTCAGCCCCTCCGCGACCCGTGAGCGGTGACGTCTCGGCAGGAGAATCGTGTCGTGCCTATGAGGCTTCAATGTGCGTGGCCATGCTCGGCACACTGGGGCCCGTGAACGTGGTTTACCCCGCCGCCGAGGTGGTGAACGCATTCGCCTTCCAAGAAACCGATCCCATAAGCCAACAGGACTCCCAGGATCAGGGCCGAGGACAGCGCCAGACGGTCGTGGCAGTGGAAGCTCACTTCGGGGAGAATGTCGGCCAACGCGATACAGAGGAACACACCGGCAGCAAAAGCCAGAGCCGCCCCCAGGACCGCCTGCTGCGTCTCGGCAAAATAACCGCGGGTCAGGAAGAAGAACAGAGCCGCCCCCAGCGGGCACATCAACGCGTAGGCCGCGTTGACCAGCGTCCGGGCGCGTGAATTCCAACCGCCTGCCCGCATCATCGTCGTGATCGCCCACGCGTCCAGCGGTTTGTGCGCGAAAACGGCCAAAAACGTGCCCGCTCCCGCGAACAGCATCAGCGGCGAGTGGCGGAGGTCCGCCGTCATGGCGGCACTCAACGCGACACCGTCAATGAACGTGTGCAATGACAGACCGGCTGCCAAGCCGACCCACGACAACCGGTGCGGACAGGTCGCCGCGTGGCTCGACAAGCCCTGCGTGCCGTGTTCCTCCCCCGCTTCGGGCTGACCATGCTGATGCACGTGAAACACACGCATCGTGAAGAACATCACCAGCAGACCGACGAGCATCCATCCGAGGGCGAAATCGAGATTTCCGCCACTTTCCATCACCGCATGGGGCAGCAGATGCAGCACGGCGACCCCCAACATCAGCCCCGCAATCGCACTCATCATCAGCTGCTGACGCGTATGCGTGAGTCGGAGCCAGTGGGGCAGGAATCCGCCGCTCAGCGAGGCCAACACGATCAAGGAGCAGTAGATCACCAGCAAAATTGTGGGCCACATTGGAACCGCCAATCGGGGAGGTAGAGAGGATCAAGCAGGGTCTTCTTGCTAATCGTATGCAAAAATGCCTGCTCCACAAGTACTGCGGAGCGGATATTTTGCCAGAAAGCCGGCTTGGGACGCCCCTAACGAAGCCCGACATCACGTACACGGAAAGCGGTGACAGAATGTCGGCATGGGACTGCTGCTCGGGAGCGTGGCCGTGATGACGCTTTTGTCCGCCCTGACCGCCCCGCCGCTGTTCGCCTCTCCTGCAACGGGTACAATGAAGGGTAGCGGTAACGGGCGCGCGGGGTAACCGGCATCCCGATCGGTCCAACTCGAATTCGAGGGAGGGTGTGAGATGCGAAACTTGGCTGAAGCCTCAGCGAAAAGGCGAGCAGTGTACCTTTTGCCGTAACGGAGCAACTTTCATGACCGCTAATCCTAACTCCCACCGTTTTGTCTGGTCCGGTTCGCTGGCCATGGTGCTGATGATGTGGGGTGTGGCTGCGCGTGCGGATTATCCCCAACCGGTGAAGATCGCGGTAGCCCGTTTGGCCCAGGAACGGGATATTTCGGAAGACGAGGTTCGTGTGGATGCCGTCGAACCGGTGGATTGGCCCGACAGTTCGTTGGGTTTAGCTCAACCGGGGCAGGCTTATCTGACCGTAATCACGCCCGGTTATCGGGTTCGGCTGTCGGTCGGTGACGAGACGTACGTCTATCACACGGACCGCCGGAGCCAAGTCGTGCGTGCGACGGCGTTGCCCCGCCCGCCGGCTGAGCGGCTCGAGCCCGGTCGGAAGCGGGTCCTTGATCCGATCGACCCGCGCAAACTTCCTCGTACATCCCGGCTGGCACCCGCACCCCTTCCGCGGGGCAAGCCTATCCGTGAACGGGAGGCTCCGACCGTTGCGGAACCTGCCGACGCGGCGGCTGGGGAGTCTGCGGATGACGCGGAGGCGAGTCCTGCGTGGGAACCCGCACGCGAAACGGCGCCCCGGCTCGAGGCGCCGCCGGGTTCCGTCTTGCCCCTGTGGGAGCGGGCCCGCTTTCTTCGGGAACGGTGGCGTTTTGGCCGTGGGCGAGCACGCGGGGCGTTTTGAACCGGCCCGTCGAATTCAATCGAGGGCAGCCCGCAAGTCGGGCAGATCGTACACGGTCAGCGCGCCGTGCAGCGTGTGGATCAGCTGATCCGATGCCAGCGGGTTCTCGACAATCTGCTCGAACGACTCCAGGGCGCCGTCAATTTCGACGGT
>SLMF01000228.1 GCA_007133715.1 Planctomycetaceae bacterium | reverse complement strand
GCGGAGTGGAAGCAGGGGGATCCCAACCTGCCCTACAGTGCTTGGTGGTTCACGGACGATCCGACGCTGGCGATCGGTTTTCGCGTCATCCGCCCCTTGACGCCCCCGAGTTCCCGGGAAGAGCAGGAGCGTTACTGGGCGGCGGATAGCTGGGAGATTACCGAGAGCGTGGAAGATCGGATGCGAGACGGGCGGGGAGCCATCGGGATTGCCGATCCCGAGTTGCCGGACGCCGTCAAAGAACTTCGGGGAGACCGTTAATGCGTTCCAGGAATTGGATGCACCTGGTATTGCTGATCGCCTTGCTGCCGATGGTGGCGGCGGCGGGCGAGGGATCGTGGCAACGGTTCCGGGAAGTGCGTCCGGCGTTAGGTTCGACGTTCGAGATCCTGGCTTATGCTCCGGATGAGCGGAGCGCGGGGGCGGCGTTTGGCGCAGCCTTCGCGCGGGTCGAGGAAATCAGCGGGATTTTCAGCGTTTTTGATTCCGAGAGCGAGGTGCTGCGTCTGGTTCGGCAAGCTCCGATGTCGGCACCGGTGGCCATCAGTCCCGAGTTGGCCCAGGTTTTGGAGTATTCGTTGGGTTTGAGTCAGCAGACGGAGGGTGCCTTCGATGTGACGGTGGGCCCGCTGACACGATTATGGCGTCGCACGCGTCGGTTGCGCGAGTTGCCGTCGGCCCCGCGTTTGGCCGAAGCGCGTGCGGCGGTGGGGGCGCACTTGGTCGAACTGGACCCGGAACAGCAGACGCTGCGTTTACTCGGGGAAAACATGCGACTGGATTTCGGCGCGGTGGCCAAGGGTTACGCGACCGATGAAGCCCTGCAGGTGCTGCGGGAACACGGGCTGTCCCGTGTGCTGATCAATGCGGGGGGAGATCTGATGCTCGGCGAGCCCCCGCCGGGCGCTGCGGGGTGGCGGGTGGGCGTGGCTGCCTTGCGCCCGGGCGATCCGCCCCGGCAGATCCTGGAACTGGCCCAGTGTGCCGTGGCAACCTCGGGCGATGCCTGGCAGTTTGTCGAGATCGAAGGTCAGCGTTATTCGCACGTCATTGATCCTCGCAGCGGGCTTCCGATCAGCGAACGGAGCGGGGTAACGGTGGTGGCCCCCGGGGGGATGATGGCGGACGCGTTGGCTTCGGCGGTGATGGTCTTGGGCCCCGAGCAGGGGATCGCCCTGGTGGATCAGACTCCCGAGGCGGCCTGTTGGGTCATCACCGTGCAAGATGATCAACCGCGGACGTTCCGCTCGCAAAGGTTTCCCGCGGCGGCGGACGGTTCGCCCGAGCCCTAGCGATTGGCCGAGCGAAGCCTTTCTGCGGTGCCGCGGGAACCGGGGGCGGTGGGGCTGAGGAGTTGTGGGATGAGCAGAAAACGGGACCAGAAGCTGGATTCGGGGACTTCGCGCCGGGAGTTCATCAAGGCGTCGTCCCTGTTGGTCGTCGGTGGCAGCTTGAGCGGCGACCGAGCTGCGCGGGCTTACGGCACCGAGCCGATTCGGGTCGGGTTGATCGGTTGTGGCAGTCGCGGCACGGCGGCGGCGGTTGAGGCCTTGCACACCGCGGACGCGGAAGGCATACGGCCCCAGGGTCCCGTCCAGTTAGTCGCGTTGGCCGATGTGTTTACCGATCGGCTGCAACGCTGTTACCGCACGGTCAAGGGCCAGCATCCGGAGCGGGTAGCGGTTCCGCCCGACCGCCAGTTTGTGGGACTTGACGCCTATCGCCGCTTGTTGGAATGCCCGTTAGACCTGGTCCTGCTGGCCACACCCCCCGGCTTTCGACCGCTGCATTTTGAAGCGGCGGTCGAGCGCGGCAGGCATGTCTTCTTGGAGAAACCGCTGGCCACCGACCCGGCCGGGATCCGCCGTCTGCTGGTCGCCAATCAACGAGCCCAATCGCAAGGGCTGCGGGTCGCCGTCGGTTTGCAGCGGCGGCACGAAAGCAAGTATCGCGAGGTGATCGCTCGGCTGCAGCAGGGGGCCATCGGAGACATGATATACACCCGTGCCTATTGGACGGGGGGGGGCGGGGCTGTGAAACCTCGCCAACCGGCCCAGACTGAATTGGAGTACCAGTTGCGGAACTGGCACAACTTCAACTGGCTCTCCGGAGACCCCCTCTGCGAGCAGCATATCCACAACCTGGACGTTAGCAACTGGCTGATGGCAGGACCGCCCGAAGAATGCCAGGGGCAAGGGGGGCGGCAAGTCCGTACGGGGGACCAATACGGTCAGGTCTTCGATCACCATTTTCTGGAATACACCTACCCCCGCGGAGTGAAACTCTTCAGCCAGTGCCGGTTTATCCCCGGCTGCTGGAACGCGGTGGCCGAATATGCCCATGGAACTCGCGGTCATGCCGACATCAGCGGGGCGAAGATCTATGGCCCGGATGGAAAGCTGGTCTGGCATGGCAGCCGTGGCGGGGGCGGCCATCAGAGCGAAATGGACGCCCTCTTCCGCTGCCTGCGGCAGGGCGATGCTTGCAATGAAATCGAGCAGGGTGCTGCTAGCACGCTGACCGCGATTATGGGCCGGATGGCCAGTTACAGCGGGCGCCCGGTACGCTGGTCCGAAGCGGTGGCTTCCGACCTGCTGCTGGCTGATGTGGACCGTCTGCAAACGCTGCAGGATCCCGCACCCGTTCAACCGTTGGCTCGGCCGGCGGTGATTCGCGAGACCTACCCCATCGCGGCTCCCGGCGAGGCGCCCGTGTCATGACCTTTTTCGGGGGGTGTGTGCTCCAGCCCGGCGGGAGAAAACTGGCTGCCAGCCCTTGAAACCAGAGGCAAGGTCATGTTAATCTTAGTCGATTTTTGGCTACTTGGAGACTGAATCCACTTCCCTTTGTCAAGCTCGATTGCCGAGCGAATACAGGAAAACCGTGCCGCGTAGAAACGACATTCACAAGATCCTCTTGATCGGTTCCGGGCCGATTGTCATTGGCCAAGCTTGCGAGTTCGATTATTCGGGAACGCAGGCCTGCAAAGCGCTTCGTGAAGAAGGCTATCAGGTGGTGTTGATCAATTCGAATCCCGCCACCATCATGACCGATCCCGCGACCGCGGATCGCACCTATATTGAACCTCTGACCTGGGAATTGGTGGCCAAGGTCATCCAGACCGAACGTCCGGACGCCTTGTTGCCGACGTTGGGCGGCCAAACCGCCTTGAATTTGGCGATGGAGTTAGAACGTCACGGCGTGCTGGAGGAGTACGGCGTGCAGATGATCGGCGCGAACACGGCGGTGATTGCCAAGGCGGAGGAGCGGGAGCAGTTCAAGGAGGCGATGGGCCGGATCGGTTTGGAGTGCTGTCGCAGCGTGATTGTGCATACGATCGAGGAGGCGCGGGCGGCGGTTCCCGAGATCGGTTTGCCGTGCGTCGTCCGGCCCAGCTTTACCCTGGGGGGGTCCGGTTCGGCGATCGCCTACAACCGGGACGAATTCGACACCCTGGTACGGCGGGGCTTGGACCAATCGCCGATCACGGAAGTCCTGATCGAAGAATCGGTGCTCGGGTGGAAAGAGTACGAGATGGAGGTGATGCGCGACTTGGACGACAATGTCGTGATCATTTGTGCCATCGAGAATCTGGACCCGATGGGCGTGCACACGGGCGATTCGATCACCGTGGCTCCGGCTCAGACGTTGACGGACAAGGAGTACCAGCGGATGCGGGACGCCAGTCTGGCGGTCATCCGCGAGATCGGAGTCGAGACGGGCGGATCGAACATCCAGTTCGCGATTCATCCCCAGACGGGTCGGATGGTGGTGATCGAGATGAATCCCCGGGTCAGCCGCTCCAGTGCTTTGGCATCCAAGGCCACCGGGTTTCCGATCGCCAAGATTGCGGCCAAGCTGGCGGTGGGCTACCGCTTGCACGAACTGCCCAACGACATTACGCGGAAGACGCGGGCCTGTTTCGAGCCCACGATCGATTATGTGGTGACGAAGATCCCGCGTTTCGCCTTCGAAAAATTCCCGGAAGCGGACGACACGCTGACGACCCAGATGAAGAGTGTGGGGGAAACGATGGCGATCGGGCGGACGTTCAAGGAATCCTTGCAGAAGGCGTTACGCGGGTTGGAGGTAGGCAGTTTCGGTTTGGGTTGCGACGGCCGCGATCTGTGGGGCACTGCCCAGCAGCCCGAGCTGGATGAGATCCGGGCGAAACTGGCCACGCCCAACTGCGAGCGGATCTGGTACGTCCGTTACGCCTTGAAAGCCGGGTTGTCGCCGGAGGAAATCCATCAGATCAGTGCCATCGATCCTTGGTTCCTGGACCAGATCTCCGAGATTGTGGAAATGGAGGATCAGCTGCGCATGTACCGCGACTTGGCGGAGGTGGACGACGCCACGCTGCGCAAAGCCAAGCAGACGGGGTTCTCGGACCGCCAATTGGCGACCCTCTGGCAGATGGCGGACATGACGGTACGGGAGCACCGCAAGCGCCGCGGGATCGTGGCCACTTTCAAGTCGGTCGATACGTGCGCGGCGGAATTCGAGGCCTACACGCCGTATTACTATTCGAGTTATGAGGACGAGGACGAGACGCCGCCCAAGGCGGCGGGCAAACGGCGGGTGATGATCCTGGGGGGCGGACCCAATCGGATCGGCCAGGGGATCGAATTCGACTATTGCTGCTGCCATGCCAGCTTCGCCCTGCGAGAACTGGGGATCGAGTCGATCATGGTCAACTCGAACCCCGAGACGGTCAGCACGGATTACGACACCAGCGATCTGTTGTTCTTTGAACCGCTGACGACCGAGGACGTGCTGAACATCGTGGATCGCGTGCAACCGGACGGGGTGATTGTTCAGTTTGGTGGTCAGACGCCGTTGAATCTGGCCCGCGCGCTGGACGCTGCGGGTGTCCCGATCATCGGGACCAGCGTCGACACGATCGAGGCGGCGGAGGACCGGGAAAAATTCGCGCGCTTGTTGGAAGAGCTGGATTTGAAGCAGCCAGCCAACGGGATTGCCCGGACGATGAACCAAGCCCTGGACCAGGTGGCCAAGATTGGTTTTCCCGCTTTGGTCCGTCCCAGTTTTGTATTGGGCGGCCGGGCCATGGAGATCTGCTACGATCCGCCCCAATTTGAACGGTTTGTCGCTGAAGCGTTCATCGCCGCCCAGGGACAACCGGTCCTGATCGACCGCTTCTTGGAGGATGCAACCGAAGTGGATGTGGATGCCATCAGCGACGGCGAAAACACGATGGTCATGGGCATCATGG
>SLMF01000586.1 GCA_007133715.1 Planctomycetaceae bacterium | reverse complement strand
CGTTCGCTAAGCTTCCGACCGCCGACGAAGGCGCCGACCGCCGCCGGACTCGCCGGGCGCTGACGGAACCCGAACTTGTCCGGCTGCTGGACGTGGCAAGGCGCCGGCCGCTGCTGGACGCTGCGACGGTTCGCCGGGGGAAGGACGCCGGGAAACCGATTGCGAACCTGCGACCCGAAACCGTGGCGAGGCTCGAACGCCTCGGACAGGAACGGGCGCTGATTTACAAGACGCTGGTTCTGACTGGCCTTCGACGAAACGAACTCCGGACGCTGACCGTTGGGCAACTCGACCTCGACCGCGAACCCGCCTTTCTGACATTGGACGCCGCGAACGAAAATCGCCGCCACCTGCCGGGAATTCGAGCATATCAGGGGTTATTCCTGATAATAACCCGAAACTGGACCAACAACTCCCGAAACAAGAAAAACCCGCTATTTTCCTAGGAAAACGCGGGCTTTCTTGGGTTTCTGGCAAGGGGTGGCTGAGGGGATTTGAACCCCCGACCCTCAGAGCCACAATCTGATGCTCTATCCAACTGAGCTACAGCCACCATCGGAGGGGGCACTGCCGTTCGTAGCGGGCGAATGCGGCAGCAGAAGTAATTAGTTTAGCCACGGGAACGTTCGTGGTCAACGGTGGCTGGGCGGAGAATTTTCCAGGGGGTTGGTGGGGCAGCCCCCGGGGGTGGACTCTAGCCGAACCCGCCGGGGGCCTTTTATAATAGGTGCCTGCTCAGGACGCGACCTGGTTTCTGCCGCGTTGGGTGGGATGCCGCTTGCCAGGTCCAATCGCACTACGGGGGCCTACCATGCCAGTCGAAATGCAGCTGTCGCGAATCATTATCAGCGAGATTCACGATCAGCAGATAATTTATTTGTCCGAGGTGGACGGGCACCGCCAATTCCCCATCGTGATCGGGATCTTCGAAGCCACCAGTATCGAACGGCGAATCAAGGGGCTGAAGGCCCCGCGACCTTTGACCCATGATCTGATTGTCGGCATCGTCCGGCAGCTGGGGGGCGAACCGGATAGCGTGGTCATCAGCGAATTGAGAGACGGGACCTATTTTGCCGAATTACGGGTGCAGAAGGACGGGGAATTGGTGGGGATCGATGCGCGTCCGTCCGACGCGATCGCGGTGGCGGTGACGTGCGAACCGCCGCTGCCGATCTTTGTCGCCGAACAGGTGTTGAACGAAGCGGTCAGCGATTCGCTGTGAAGACACCATGCGGTTGCGGCCGATTCGGGATCGAATCGGACCACACACCCGATTGACATGCTCGCGAAATCGCCTAGGATAATCGGAGAATTGGAAGCTGTTTCCTAGAATGCCAACCTCTCGCTTTCCGCTTATGTACGCCCTCCCGAACGCCCGACATCCGCTTTGCCGCTGTACGTGTCCGGCTTGACCGGACACCCCGCTCGCTTGGCGAACCACCGCCTCTGCTTGGTTGGCGTTTCATTGGTGCACTAGGGATTTCCCCCAATGGGGATAAAACGCGATGGCTTCTGATTTGAATTTCAAGGAAAGCTTGCCGAATCTGATCGACGAAATCGTCGAAACCTATACCAGCGTGGCCACGATTAACCAATTGGGCCACTGCCCTTTGCCTCGTTATGAGGATATCAGCGCGGCGCTGAACGATCTGACGGATGTCCTGTACCCAGGGTATCGCCGGCGAGAAGGCTTGCATTTGGGCAATGTGACCTATCATGTCGGGAATCTGATCGATCGACTGTACGACCGGCTTTCGGTCCAGATCGCCCGGGCTTTGCAACATGTAGCGCGGGTGGAACACGGTTTGGAGCCGTGCGAGGATCGAGCGGATCATGAGGTCCGCGGTCAGGCCTTGGCGGTCGAGTTTTTGCGGCGAATTCCGGACGTGCGGCGATTGTTGGCGACCGATGTGCGGGCGGCTTACGATGGCGATCCGGCCAGTAAGAGTCTGGACGAAGTGATTCTTTGCTACCCCGGACTGGAAGCGGTCACGGTGTATCGTCTGGCTCACGAGCTGCATCGGCTGAAAGTGCCATTTATCCCCAGGATGATGACCGAGTGGGCCCATAAGCAGACGGGTATCGATATTCATCCGGGTGCACAGATTGGTCCGCATTTCTTTATCGATCACGGCACGGGGGTGGTGATCGGCGAGACCTGCCAGATCGGCAGCTACGTCAAGCTGTATCAGGGGGTGACGCTGGGGGCGTTGAGTTTTCCGACGGATGCCAATGGCAAGCTGATCCGGAACATGAAGCGTCATCCGACGATCGAGGACCGGGTTGTGATCTACGCGAACGCCACTATTTTGGGCGGCAAGACCGTGATTGGCCAGGATTCGGTGATCGGATCGAGTGTGTGGTTGACGCGAAGCGTACAGCCGAACACGACGGTGATGATGGAGAAGCCGAAGCTCCGGATGCAGGGGGGGCAGGAGGCGGCGTTGGAGGCGTCGGCGGACTGAGGCCGGGCGGGTCATCGCACTGGGGGTTTCCGCGGGTCGCGGGGGTGGTCACAATAGGGTTTTGGGTCGCGAGATGCGCGCCGGGTGCGCGATTTTTCGTAGCTTGGGGTTGGGTTCCGAGCGGGTCGGTCCAGAGATTCAACCTACTTTGGTTTGCGGGCGGAAGCCGCATGGGGAGAGAGCGAGGCAGCATGACGGACTGGGAAGGTTTTCGGATTCAGCGGATCGACACACGGCAGGACGATTGGGAGCAGGCGTTGCAGGCGTTGCGGGAGCGGATGAGTCCGCGGGGTGACGTGGTCAGTGCGGCGGGACGGCAGAAGACGATTGCCGTATTTGGGCAGCCTTTGTCGCCTGTGCAGGTGGTCGAGAAGATTTGTGACGACGTGCGTCGGGAGGGTATGGCGGCGTTATTACGCTACAGCCAGTCGTTGGACGGTGCTTCGTTGACGTCGTCGACGATTCGGGTATCGTCCGAGGAGCTGGCGGCGGCTCATCGCGGTGCGGATCCGGAATTTTTGGCGACGGTACGTCGGATCCGGGAGCGGATTTGGCGTTTTCAGCGAGCGATTTTGCATGCGGATGTAAATTTGCCCGAGGAAGCGGGGATTTGGCTGCGGCAGCGTTATGTGCCCTTGCAGCGGGTGGGGGTATGTGTCCCTGGGGGTGCGGCGGCTTATCCGTCGTCGGTGTTGATGGCGGCCGTACCGGCCCAGGCGGCGGGCGTGGCGGAGATTGCCGTGGTGGCGCCGCCGACCGATTTCGGCGCGAACAATCCGGACGTGCTGGCCACCTGTCACGAGTTGGGGATCCGCGAGGTATATCGCGTGGGCGGTGCGCAGGCCGTGGCGGCTTTGGCTTACGGCGTCGAGGGTCTGGTGCCGGTGGACAAGATCGTGGGTCCGGGCAACCTGTTCGTGGCATTGGCCAAGAAGCATGTGTATGGCGAGGTGGATATCGACTCGATTGCCGGTCCCAGCGAAGTGGTGGTGATAGCGGACGAGACGACGCGACCGGACTATGCGGCGGCCGACATGTTAGCCCAGGCGGAGCATTCGCCGGGGGCGAGTTTGTTGATCACGTGGAGCGAGGCGGTTCGGGAGGCGGCGGCGGCCGAACTGGCTCGCCAAGCGGCTCGGCTAACGCGGGCCGAGCTGACGATTCAGAGTCTGCAGGATTTCGGGGCGTTGATATTGGTCCGCGATGCTGCGGAGGCTTGCGAGTTGACGGATCGGATTGCGCCGGAGCATTTGCACATCGCCACCGCGGATGCGGAGGAGTTATTAACGCGGATCCGGAACGCGGGAGCGACGTTCTTGGGGGATTTCACTCCGGTGGCTTTGGGAGATTATGCGGCCGGTCCTTCGCACGTGTTGCCGACCGGTGGCACGGCTCGCTGGGCCTCGGGTTTGTCGGCCAACGATTTCCTGCGGGCCCACAGCGTGATCGCGTGTACCGCGGCGGGTCTGCGGCAGATTGCAGCGGATGTGCAGCGGTTGGCGGAGAAGGAAGGTTTGACCGCACATCGAGCTAGTGTGGAGGTACGCTTGGAGGGTTCTTGACTGTTGGGGGAGCCATCACCATGCGATGTTTGGAAAGAGCTGGTGGCTGCAAATCACACCTGCCGCGCACGAGGTTAGAGTCTTCGGGTGTAAGATGCGCGCACGGGGCGCGCATCTTTGTAGGTTGGGACTCTGTCCCGACCGGGTCGGGTCGGAGACCCAACCTACTTTGGTTGCGGCCGCAGGCCGCGTTAGGTGCTTGGTGCTTGGTGCTTCCTACTCGTGCTTCCTACTCGTACTCGATCGACTCGATGGCCGCGGTTTGCGTTCGTCGGATCAACCGAGTCAGCAGTGACACCCTCCGTCTTCAAGCGGATTCCCCACGTCGGTTGGATTCGTCATCCGTCGGCTGTCGAGTACGAGTACCGTTGCACTGAGTACAAGTACAAGTACGAAGCGAACCGGATGAACCCACCAAGCACAGAGCAATCACCACTGGCATAAAATCCAATGCGACCGTAATTTCTTGGCAGCTGCTAAGGGTCCCGATGTGGGGCGTTGCCGCCCGCATGCGCGTCCTGCAGCGAGGTGTATTTCTGGTGCAGATTTGCCACGGAAGGGCCCGAGCAAGTTGTATCGAACGAGTCATGGCGTCAGTCTTTCTCTTGCAAAAGGTTCCTTCAAGTGGGTTGGCTCTCGCGGTTATTCTTGCTGTTCCGTTCTTCCGTTTCGCTTGTTGCCTCCGGAAAAAACGGCAGCTGCGCCCGTTTCCACGCTACGGAGCGGGGTGGACCTCAAGGCGCCATCCTGGTCGTCCGGCTGGGTTCGTAGTGGAACGTGTTCCAGTAGTCGCGTTCGACGGCGCGGAAGTCGAAGGGCGCGAGGGGGTCTTGTTCGAAAGGCAGGACACCGTAACGTTGCATTTGGCGAGTGAAGTACCCATTCGGCAGGAAGCCCGGCATATCGAACCGTTTGATCTCCGCCAGATGCCGGGAAGCGGCGACAACCGCGGCTCGCAGCAGTTGGTAGTCGGGATCCTGGGTGTCGGCGAAGACGTCTTGGCCGCACCAGGCCAATCCGCCCGCGTCGGTTGCCAGCGGAGCGCGCAGCAGAAGCGACTGATCCGGGCGGGAGAGGTTGCAGAACGAGTGCGGGGGGCGGGCGTTGCCGAACTGGTAGTAGCCGATCCGGCCGCGGATCGCGGCCAGGTCGGTGAACTCGTGGACCAGCGGCAGGTGGGGGCCTTGCGGGCCGAAGCGGAAGTACAGCTCGCCTT
>SLMF01000585.1 GCA_007133715.1 Planctomycetaceae bacterium | reverse complement strand
CACAAGGCGACGCACGAGGGGCGGATCGCCGTCGATGTGGTGCGTGGCAAACCGGTGGAATTCGACAAACTGGCGATGCCGGCGATCGTGTTCACGGACCCCGAGGTGGCTTGGACCGGCTTGACCGAAGACCAGGCTCACCGCGAGGGCCGGGCGGTCGAAGTGGTCAGCTATCCGTGGGCTGCCAGCGGACGGGCCCAGGCCCTGGGACGGATCGAAGGTTTGACCAAGTGGATTGTGGATGCCCAGACCCAGCGGGTGCTCGGCTGCGGGCTGGTCGGTGCCGGTGCCGGCGAACTGATTGCCGAGGCGGTTCTGGCGATCGAGATGGGTTGCGAGGTCGGGGATATCAGCGAAACGATCCACCCGCATCCTACGTTGAGCGAAACCATGATGAATGCGGCCGAAGTGTTCTTCGGAACGGCCACCGAAATCTACAAACCTCGCCGCTGATCGCCGTGAGAGCTGGGCTCGGACGCATTCACGAGCCCGGGTGCCTTCAGCACCTAACCCGGCGAGCCGTCGGCCGGGGGGCTTGGCGGAAGACTTTCCCAGGTCGCGTGGGCCCCCCCACGCGACTGTGTTGAAGCGGAGGACGCACGTGAATCCCGAAGAAATGGAACGACTGGCTGCGATCGTCAATGCCCCCAGCTACCGCTTGGCGGAAGAAGATCCCGACTTCCTGCAGGACGACGAACTCCGCCCCGTCCGCATGCAGCTCGAGCTGCAAAAGGTGGAGATGGCTTTGAACCGCCGCCAGATCCATTCCACGATCGTGGTTTTCGGCGGCACGGTCGTGGTGGAGCGGCAAACGGCTCAAACGCAGCTGGATGACGCCCAGAAGACGGCGGCCGAACGCCCCGACGATCTGGCTGCGGCCCGCGCTTTGGCGCGGGCGGAACGGATCCTGGCCAAGAGCCACTACTACGACGAAGCCCGCGAGTTCTGCCGCCTCGTCTCGGAAAAGAACAAGATGGAGGGCCACCATGAACGCATCGTGGTCACCGGCGGCGGACCAGGGGTCATGGAAGCCGCCAATCGCGGCGCCTTTGACGCCGGAGCCAAATCCGCCGGATTGAATATCACCCTGCCGCGTGAACAGGTTCCCAACTCCTACATCACCCCCGGATTGTGCTTCCAGTTCCATTATTTCGCGTTGCGGAAGATGCACTTCCTGATGCGTGCCAAGGCCCTGGTCGTCTTTCCCGGCGGGTTTGGCACCCTGGACGAATTGTTCGACGCCCTGACCTTGCGCCAAACCCACCGCATGCAGTCCCTGCCGATCCTCTTGTACGGCAGCGAATACTGGAAACGGGTGATCGATTTCCAGTTCTTGGCGGACGAAGGGGTCATCGCCGATAGCGATCTGGAGTACTTCCAGTTTGTCGACAGCCCGCAAGAAGCGTGCAAAATCATCACCCGATACCGGCTGCAGCCTCCCGTGGACTTCTGAGCCCGGTTCGGGAATCGGGGCGACACCGGAGAAAGGGCAAAGGCGGCATGCGATGCAGGCAGGCTCCGACAGCTGGGACCTGATTGTGATCGGTGCCGGAGCCGCAGGCTTGCCGGCGGCCACCGCCGCGGCGGAACGAGGGAAACGCACGCTGCTGCTGGAAAAAACTGCCCGAATCGGCACGAAAATCCTCATCTCGGGCGGCTCCCGCTGTAATGTCACCCACGCTACCGATCCCCGAGGGATCGTGGCAGCCTTCGGACGCTCCGGACGGTTTCTGCACTCCGCGCTCGCAATTCTCAGCCCACAGGACCTGATCCGCTGGCTGGCCGCCGAAGGGGTCCCAACAAAAACCGAACCGGATGGCAAGGTCTTTCCCGTCAGTGATCGTGCGGCGGATGTGCGGGATGCGTTTTTGAAACGCCTGCGCCGTAGCGGGGCCCAACTGGGCTGCGAGCAACCCGCGCAAAGCCTGGTCTTTCAAGGAGATCACTGGCAGGTTTCCACCCGGAACCGCCACTACCACACCCCCGCGGTGATCGTGGCCTGCGGCGGACAATCCTACCCCCAGTGCGGCACGACGGGCGATGGTTATGCCTGGCTGCGGCAACTGGGCCACACGATCCGGACTCCCCGACCGGCCTTGACTCCGCTGCTGACTCGGGAGCCCTGGGTGCGGGAATTGCAGGGGATCACCTTGCCGGATGTCGCGGTGCGAATCCTGCCGCCGACCGCACTGGCCGGCTCCCGGCGCGAGCAGCGGCGTGCCGTGTTGGCTTCCGCGCGGGGCTCGCTGCTGTGGACTCATTTCGGGTTGAGTGGTCCGGTGGTCTTGAACGTCAGCCGGGCGGTCAGCGGTCATCCGCACCCGGCGGAACTGGCGGTTGTCTGCGATCTGATTCCCGACTGGCCGGAGGCGGCCTGTGCTGCGGAGCTGGACACGTACTGCCGCACGCGGGGTCGTAGCGAAATCAGCGGCTGGTTATCGTCCCCTCTTCCGCGGCGGGTGGCGGACCGGCTGGTCGACCACGCGGGTCTGTCGGGCGTTCGCGCAGCGGATTGCAGCCGCCGCCAGCGCGAGCAGTTGCTGGCGCTGGTGAAGCAGCTGGTGATCCCGCTGGCGGGCGTGCGGGGCTTTCGCCAAGCCGAGGTGACGGCGGGGGGGGTATGTCTGTCCGAAGTCGATTCGCGGACGATGCAGAGCCGGCTGCTGCCGGGGCTGTACGTGGTCGGCGAACTCCTCGACCTGGACGGGCCGATTGGCGGTTACAACTTGCAAGCCGCTTTCAGTACGGGCTGGCTGGCGGGCCGTTCGGTTTGAGTCCTGCCCGGGGAGGCAGGAGGGTTCCGTCGTGCAACGCCGAGGCGACCAGTGCGGCGTTGCAGCCGGCGGCGCGCAGCTCTTCCAGATCCTGGAGATGGCGGACGCCGCCCCCGGCCAGGATTTCCACCGCGGGGTGCTCGCTCCGCAGCTGGCGGCAGAGTTCACCGATGCGGGGCCCGCGGGCCGTGCCCACGTGGGCCAAGTCCAGCACGATCAGACGCGCGAGCCCGGCGGCGATCGCGTCAGCGGCGATCTGCCCCGCCGAGGCCTGCTGCCAGGCGGGCCAGACAGTGATCGGACGCCCCCGGTGCAGGTCCAGACTGAAAACGCTCTGCCGCCGACCCACCACCTGCACACACGCCGACAGCAACTCGGGGTTCGGCAGGGATTCCAAGCCCAGCACGATCCCGGAGAGCCGCGGTTGATCGGCGGCATAAAAGGCCAATTGACTGGCCCGTCCGATCCCGTCGACCCCCGCATCCAGCAGCAGGTTCAAGCCACGGGCGGCGATCGTTTGCAACGCCAGCCAGTTCGGGCTTGCGCCGCCGATCGCGTCCAGATCGGCGACGTACACCGTATCGAACCCCGCGTCCCGGAAAGCCGTGGCCACCGTCCGCGGTTGCGGATCGGCCGCCAACACGCTTTGGACCGGCTGATACCGCTGCCGCTGGCCCGCCACCGCCCGTACCACCCGGCCCTCCTTCAGATCAATCACGGGGATCAGCCGCACGGCAAGGCTCCCGGTTCGGCCCTAAAGCACCTCGCCACCACGCCCCTGCTGGATCAACGGCACGTATGTCTCCAACTCTTCACACGTGGCCGGATCGGTCAGTTCCACGGTCGCACCCCGTTCCGCTGACAGATAGGCGGCCATCGTCAGGCGGACGATCTCCAGACCATAGTCCCAGTCCAGCATGGCGGGACGGCCTTCGCGAATCGCTTGGGCCGCGTCCACGTTCTCGTCCGTATAGCCGTACAGATCCGCCTCGTTCGGCTGGACCGGCACCAACCCGCGGCTGGCTTGCAGCTTCTCCACCGCCATCTCCATGTCCGCCATCCCCGTCATCGCCCGGTCCCCGATAAAGACCTCCAGCGGCGAACGGAGCGAATTCATTTCGAAGGCATAACCGGCGCCCAGACCGTCGAACAGCAACCGCAAACCCTGCTTGTCAAACATCCAAGACACGGTGAACTGAGCCTTGCTCAACTGCCCCGTCTCCGGGTTGCGGAAGCTGACCATGCCGGTCGCGAAGTCCTCGGCCGGTGTGCGATCGTAATCCACACCGAAATCGTCCCGCAGCTTCTGCTTCCAAGACGGCAAGCCCCATTTCAACAGCGACAGATCGGCCATCACCGACTCGGGCTGGAGGAAACGCAGCGGCTTGCCGGGCGGGGTCAGCAGGTACCAGCCGACGGCCAAACAGTGGCAGCCCATGTCGCTCATCACGCCACCGCCCTGCTGCGTCGGGTCCCAGAACCAGCTGCGATGCGGCCCGGCGTGTTCTTCGTTGGAACGCACCAGCATCGGCGGTCCCATCGCTTCCATCACGGGTGTCAGCTGCGCCCGATGGGCCTGGACCGTCTTCATGTGCACCTGGTTTTCCAGGTAAATGTGGGGCACATCGATCTGGCGGATCCGTTCGAGGATCTTCCGCCCCTCTGCCAAGTTACGGGCCAACGGCTTCTCGCACAGAATCCCCTTCAGCGAGGCACCCGCTCGAACCGCCTCCACGATCTCCTCGACGATCGCCAAGCGGGTGTAGTTCGGCGAATTCAGCGACAGCACATCCACGTGGGGAATCATCTCGCGAACGCTGGAGAAAACCCGCGCCTCGCCCAGCCCCAGCCGCCGGGCCTCGGCCGCCAATGCCTCGGGGGCACTCCGGGAAACCAGACCCGCCACCTCGACACCCCGCACCTGCTGCAGACTCCGCAGCTGAAACGCGGACATAAAACCGCCACCAACAATCCCATAACGCAAGGCATTCATGCCAGGATCCTTTCCTTCTGCGGTCCCGGTGGCGTGCCCCGCCAGCGGCCAAGCACGCCACCCCTGCTGCTGGACCCCTCTTAGATGTTCCCCTCGGGCGTAGTTTCCGCGAAATTCGTCACGGGGTCAAAATCGACATCGCCCATCGTCCAGGAAAAACCACCGACCAACATGTTCTGGAACAAGGGATTGGTCCAGACGTCCTCACGATGCCCCAGCGAGTTGTAGTAGACGCGGCCGACGCCATGGCGGCGGGCCCAGGCCGAGGGCATCGGCGGACGATCGTAATCGTTGCCCCGCATGCCTTCTGTCTCCAATACCAGAATCACATGCATGTCCTCATTCAGTTTGCGGTGAGCGTACCATTCCTCATTCAACTCGAACGATTCCCCCACGTCCTCCATCCCGGGGAACTTGGGCGAAACATTGTAATTCGTCGCCACCTGCTGCGGACCGTGGCCACTGAACTCGCCCCCGATCATCTCGATGTACGGATCGACCCCGCCACTGCGAAAGGTGTCGGTGGCCGCAT
>SLMF01000213.1 GCA_007133715.1 Planctomycetaceae bacterium | reverse complement strand
GTCCGTAGGTTGGGCATTCCTGCCCGACGATCCCCATGGTGGATCCGCAGTGAGGGATTCGTAATCAGTGCGACGTTCTTGTCGATGATCCTACGTCCGTCGGGCAGGAATGCCCAACCTACGGGGACGCGCACCAAGGCCGGAAGTTGGTTGCTGCGCCCCATCGTGTCAAACCGATCCACTCAGCCGGGGACATTGCCTGACCCTCGAGCGATGTCCGGAAATCGCGCACGGTCCTTGCGGCTGCGTTTGCCGTTGCCCTCGGCAATGTTCAGTGAAATCGATTGCGCGGCACGCAGCCATTGATCGCGGGCGTGACGATGGAGGCCGTCGAGTGTTTGTGACGCGTCGAAGGACCGAGCCACGTAGTCGATCGAGAGACGGTAAACGTCAAGTCGTTCGTGGTCGAAGGTTCGCGGCGTCATCATGGCCACGAACTCGGTCCTGCCGGATTCCGCCGGTCGGCGTGTGGGTTCCCATTGGGCGAGCCAGTGTTCGAGTCGCACGGAGTTCAGCCGCAAATTTCGGGCAGTCGGTTCGACGCCGTGTCCGGCGGCCGCCACAGCCGCCAGCAACCACAACTCCGTCGGAATCCGCCCCGGCCGACGGCACCGCAAGTTCCTGGTATAATTCCGATAGCGTGGCCAAGATCCCGTCGACGTGCGTTTCTTTGGTGGTTTTCAATTGGACCACGTTTGGTTCTCGTTTTGTTTGATCGGGAACACGGATCTCCTGTAGCCCGGACATCCGGGAGAATCGTGTTATGCAATGTCAATTCTGATTTGCGCGACTAAAGTATGGGACAACAACCGACACGGCGACAGTTTCTGGCGTCGGCAGCCGAATGCGGTATGGGGCTGGCGGCGTGGGGCGGATACGGGACAAACGAAGGTGTTGCAGCTCGGGGCCGCGTGTTTGAGGTGGCGGCTTTCGGAGCGGTTGGCGATGGTTGCTCCGACGATCGGGCTGCGATTCAGGCGGCGATCGCGGCAGGATGCCAGGCCGGCCCCGGGTCGCGGGTGGTTTTCGCTCCGGGCAAGACCTATCGTCTGGCCCCCCGCCCGGAGAATTTCGGTGCCCTGATGATCGGGGCGGCGCGCGGGCTGGTCCTGGACGGTCGTGGGGCGACCCTGCTGGCGGACCCCTCCAACCGGATCCTGGCCCTGCATGACTCGCAACAGATCACCGTGCAGGATTTCCAGCTGGACTACGCGCCGCTGCCGTTCACTCAAGCCGAACTGACGGGGGTCGATGTGCCACGCGGCCAGGTGCGTTTGCGAGTCGCCAGCGGCTATGCGGAACCGGCGATCGGGGGCAGCGAAATCTACCGCGATTCCAAATTCTCGGACTGCGTGTTTCTGGACGGCGACCGACACCGCTTCACCCACGCCTGGCTGCGAGTCCGCCGCGTCGAATCCGTCGGCCGTGGCGAGTATCGGCTGGCTTTCCACGGCGATCGCCGGCGCCTGACAAACGCCTTGCAGGGCCAGCGACCCGGCGATGGGATCGGCCTGAAGATGCCGTTTCCGCCGGGCATCCTTGGACGTAACGCGGCGGGACGCTACCTGGCCACCGGCGTCGCCAATATCAACATCGCCTTCTGCCAAGGCGTTCAACTGCAGCGCATTACGTCCTTCGCCGCGCCCAACATGACGTTCAACGCGCATGGCTCGGAAGCCGTGGTCCTGCGGCAGTGCCAGGTGCGGCGGAAACCGGGCACCGATCGGCTGATCGCGGGCAATAGCGACGGCTGCCACTTGAAGAGTCTGACAACCATGCCGTGTCTGGAGGACTGCTACTTCGAAGCCCTGATGGACGATTCGATTCACATCAAGATCTCGTCGAATGTGGTAACCCAGTCCCGGGGCCGGCGGGTGCGACTGAACCATGGGGATATCGCCTACAACGACGTCGTCCTGGAACCCGGCCAGGACCTTTCGTTCTATGGCTGGGAGCAGCGGCGGCATTTGGGGTTTGCCGAAGTCGTGGCGGTCGAGCGGACTCGCTACCGCCAGGTCTGGGTGACCCTGGACCGCAGCCTGCCGGAGCTCTCGGAAGGCGATCTGGCATTCCCGCGGCCGTTGACCGAGGCCCGGGTGATTCGCTGCGATTTCGAGTCCCAGTTGAAGACGGCCGTTCTGCTGCGTCCCCCGGGCGTGGTCCGCGAGTGCACGTTTGCGGGTGTGGCTTATGGCGTGCATGCCTTCTTCAACGATCGCATCGAGGGGCCGGTTCCCTTCGGCATCCACGTTTGCGACTGCGATTTCCACCAGCCCTGGATCGCCGGCGTGGCCACCTCGCTGCCGCACCGTGACGCCGCACCCCCCGACACCCACGGGCTGACCGTCGAAGATAGCCGGTTCGTGATCGGGCGGGGGCCTGGCCGAGCAATTGTCGCAAATCGCCAGAACGGAGTCAGCTTGCGAGATCTGACCGTCACGACCCAAGAGGAGCGTGATCCGCAGACCCTGATCGAACTCCGCGATTGCCACAACGTCGAACAACTCAGGACGCGTTGGAAAGCAGTTGACGCAGCAGGACACCCCACCGTTTGACTCGCACCAGCCGGGGCGCGGGCAGGTAGGCAGAATAGGGCAGCGGCCACAGCAGGCACGAACGGGCCAAACGACGAAACGAAGGCGCCTGACGCGGGTTCAGCGCGGACCAGCGTAACAGTGTGTACGAGGTCCAGATGCGGTAGCCCCAGATTCCCAACCCCTCCCGATTCCGTTGGATCACCTTCAGCATGCTCTGACAGTCTACGTCCAGACTGCCCCGCGAAATCGAACCCGGTTCCAGCACCGCGGTGGCCAGCGGCCGGGAACCCAGATACACGGGATGGCAGAGCATGCGGAGCCACAAATCGCGATCCTCGGCGGGCTCGAGACCCGACACAAAACGCGCTTCCCCCAACGCCTGGCGACGGATCATGACCATTCCCGTCCAGGTGCGAGCGGCGATCCGCACTCGACCCGCTCGCCGTACACGCAGCACGCGGTCGTAGTCCCGTAACGCGCGCCGCTCCAGTTGCGGAGCGATGCGGGACTGGCCCGGCGGTTCCGAATAACTGACCCCCGCCACCATCCCCACCTCGGGATGACGCGCAAAGATCGCTACCTGCTCTTCCAGCTTCGACGGTTCCCAGTAATCGTCCGCGTCCAGAAAAGCGATCGCCTCGCCGGTGGCCCGTTCCACACCCGTGTTCCGCGCTCGCGCCGTACGACCATTCGGCTGCTGGAGCAATATCAGCCGCTCGCAAGCGCGCTGCCGAATCACCGCCACCTGATTGTCGGGACTGCCGTCGTCCACCACGATGATCTCGTGGGCCGGATAGGTTTGGGCCAGCACGCTGTCCAAAGTGCGACCGATGGTTGCTTCGGCCCGGTAGGCTGGAATCACCACGCTGACTCGCATCACGTTCCCGCTCCTTCCTGTCCCGAATCGTCGGCTACCACGCGATAATAGGCCAGAATCTGGTCGATCACCCGGTCCCGACTGAAATGCTCCAGACAGTGTCCCCGCGCCTGCTGGCCCAGTTGGTAGCGGCGGGAATGGTCGGGGACCAGCTGGCTCAAAGCGGTTTGCAACGCCCCGCTTCGCTCCCACTCTCCCGCCAGCCCGCCGGGCCCGATCATCCACTGCATCACCGGATGGGCATTCACCAGACAAGGCAGACCGCTGGACGCCGCTTCCAACAGCGCGATGGGCATCATTTCCTTCAGGCTGCCCAACAGAAACAAATCGGCCGTCCGGTACAATTCGGGCATGCGCTGCCGCGGAAAGCGGACCAGAAAACGCACGCGATCGCCCAAACGCGCTTGGCCTTGAGCCATCAATTCATCGGTATCCGGCTCCCAGCCGCCAGCCAGGACCAGGTACAGCGGCAGTTCCGGCTGGCTCTGGAGCAGGGCCGCGAATTCCTCCAGCACATAGTCCACCCGCTTGTGCCGTCTCTTGATTGCCGCAGCCGACAGAGCCACCACCGCGTCGGCCGGGAGCCCCAATTCGTCCCGCAGCCCCCCATCCTCTCGAGTCCCCGCCGGTTCCCGATTGGGCCGGAATGTCTCGGTATCGATAAAGTTGGGAATCGCCGTCCAGCAGGACCGCTCGACTCCGGCACGGCGGGCCTCTTCCAAATGCCACGGCGCCAAGTGCTGGAGATAAACGATGCGGCGTTGAAAATCGAACGGCTCTTCCGTCCCATGAGCCAGAATCGTACGCGCACGCACCCAGCCCCAGCGTCGAGCCCGTTGGACATGCAAGGCGACCAGCGGATCCTGGACATGCAGGATCTCGATCTGTTCCCGTCGCAGGACCTTGAGCAACTTCCAGGCGAACGAGGTCTGTTCGACGGGATAGGCCCCCCCCAGTCCGACCCTCCAGCCGAGAAAGCGGGGCAGCCAACGGCGTAGGCGTCTGGTCGCAGCCGACTCGCGCGTCCAGCAGGGAACCACCCGTTCGTACTTTTCATGGGCCTCGCCGCCACCTTTACACAGCAGTACATCTTCCCCCCGTTCGACCAGTGCTCGGCCCAGATCGGCCGCCCAAGCTTCGATGCCCCGGGCGACATGGCCCAGCCCGGAGGAAGCCACACAGATTCGCAGACGCCGGTCGGCTTGCGCTCTTGCATTCATGAGCGTGCCCCTTTCCAGTAGTGTCAATGTACTCTGCTGTCAGGTGAAGACAAGACACGTGGCCCCACTCAGGGCTTCCAGAAATCTGTACAATCCCCCAACCGGTCTCGGAGATGCCGGGCAGCGGCGTTGCATTTAGCGCTCCGCTGGTTTTTCTGTTGGGACGAGCGGATCGAGTTCGTCCAGGCGAAAACGGGTGCTGACCACGGAATAGTTTTCTCCGGGACGGTAACGGACGGAATTCGTTGCGACGAAAGTTGCCTCGGGCAGACGTTCCAGTGCGGGATATTCGACCGCGCCCCCGCCGTAATGAGGCAACAGCTGGATGCGGTATTTCCCCTCGCGCCCTTCGATCAGATCCTGATACGTGCCGACCCAGGCGACGAAGTTGCCTGATACATCAAATGCGCCTGCGGGCCTGAGGGGAAGCCATTGCGACGGTGAGCGGTTGGACGTCGGTCAGCCCAGCAGATCTTCCGCATAGCCCGGCGGGAAGGGATGGTTGGTGTCATTGGCTTGCTGTGGTCGGGCGGGAAGACTCGGTTTGCGGCGTGGCTCGAATTGCCGCTTTTTGAGGAATTGCGGTGAATCGCCGAACTGCGCGAGCCAGCGTTGGAGGGCCGGATCGTCTTCGACCGTTGGTGGCGGCTCCTCCGACGGTAACG
>SLMF01000173.1 GCA_007133715.1 Planctomycetaceae bacterium | reverse complement strand
GGCGCGTGACCAACGGCCGGAGACGTCGGAAACCGGCAACGGTTCGCGTGCCGAGTTGCTCCGCACGCTGGGCTCGGCCCGCCAGCAGCAGGACGAAGTGATCGCCGCCCTGGAAGAACGGCTGGGCAGTCTGTCTCAGTGGGACGATTATCGGCGTTTCGCCCGCGAGCTGAGCCGTCTCCAGCGGGATCAGGCCAGCGTCCTGGAACACACGGAAACCTTGCGGTCGGAAACTCTGGGCCAGCGTCCCGAGGATCTTTCGACCGCCCAACAAGCAACCGCCAAGCGTCTGGGCGAGCGGCAAACCGAACTCGCCCACCAATTGGACCGGCTGCTGGGCCGGATGACCCAGATGCAGCAGCAGCTGGACGAATCCCAGCCGCTGGCCGCGGCCACCTTGGCCGACGCTTTGGAACAAGCTCAACAGGCGGGGGTCGCCGCACGGATGCGGGACAGCCGCCGACAGATCGAAGCGAACCAGGTGACGCAAGCGGTCGAGACCCAACAGCAGATCCAACAGACTCTGAACGAACTGATCGACATGCTGGCCGGTCGACGAGAACAGGAGCTGGACCGCAGCCTCCGGGGGCTGGAGCAGGCCGCGGACCAGTTAGCCGAGCTGCGGCGGCAGGTGGCCCAATTGCAGCCCCCCGACCGCCCGGATGACTCGCCCGGCGACCCGTCGCCAGAAGATGTCGCGGGTCAGGAGTGGCGGGCGGAAGCCGGTGAGTTGGCCGAATCCGCCGGGCGATTGGCCCGCCGCCTGCAACGCCTGCAGGCGCCCCGATCCGGCAGAATGGTCGACCAAGCCGCGATGTCGCTGCACCAAGCGACGGAACCGGACCCCCGAGACCGCGCGGTACAGATGGTCGCGCAGGCCGAACAACAACTCGAACAAGCCCAGCAGCGACTCGAAGCGGAACAGCAGCAGGCGCGACAGTCGTTGGCCCGGGAACGCATGGCCCGTCTGCAGCAACAGATCGGCGAACTGCTGCAGCGGCAGCAGGAGGTACTCCAGGCGACGGCCGCCATCGAATCGCCACGTGACGCGAGCGGTTCGGTGGACGAAGCCCCTTTGTCCTCTCGGGAGGAAGTGGCTGCCGAACAGCAGCAGTTGGCGGAGGATACGCGTTCCACCGCCCGGGAGTACGAAGGCTGGCCCGTGTTGGTCCTGGGTCTCCGCGGCGCCTCCCGTTATATGGAAGCAGCCGAAAACCGCTTGAACCAGGGATTGGCGGATGACGTCACTCAGAATCAGCAGATTCAAGCGATCACCCGTCTCTCCCAAATCGCCCAATCGTTACAGGAAGACCCTGCTGCAGAGTTTGATCCCGAAAGGATGCAGCCGGAGGATGAGCCGCTGGCCGAGGAGGAAACGGGTGAGGATGCGGGTGATTTGCTGCAGGTGTTGGCCGAACTGAAGCTGCTAAAATCGATGCAGCAGCAGATCCAGCAACGCACCGAGGTGCTGTCGGACCGGCTGGACGTTGCTCCGGACCAAGCGCCGTTGGAGCGGGAACTGGAAGAATTGGTTCGCGAGCAGGGTGAATTGGCCGACCTGTTGTTTCAGCTGGCCGGCCAATTGGAGGAATCGCCGTAGCGTGTCGATCCGAATAGGTTACTGGGACAGCGATACGAACACGAGGGGTGAATCATGAAGACTCGTGGGTTTTGGCTGGCGATCGCGTGCGGCATGGTTCTGATCGCCTATTCGGTTCCCCCCGTGAGCGGCGGGGGCGACGGCGCGAGTTCGATGCTTTTAGAGGGGTTGGAAAGTCCGCTGCTGGACGATCTGCCAGCGCCGCGGGAACCCGCTGCAGCGGAGCCGGCGAGCGAGGACGAGGGCCACGAACCGACGGCTGGGGACCCGCGGGACCAGCTGGGGTATGGCGAGGATGTGGGTCAGGAGGAGACCAACCCGTGGCGGCTGATCGGTCGCCAGATGCGGACGGCGGAGCAGTTGATCAGCCGCCGGAACCCGGCGCGATCGCACCGGGTGCAAGGCGAGATTATTGCCGACCTCGAACGGTTGATCGAACAGATGCGGGATCAGCAGAGCGAAGCGGCAGATGAGATGGGCGAAGGCTTGGCTGCCGAAGACGAAAACGGAGCGAGCGGCGGCGTGGGCGACGCTGAAGGGATCGAGCAACCGGGCGAGGAGGACGGTGTCGAGGTCGGGGAAACGGAAACGCCGCCGGTTCCGCAGGCCCGCATTCGGGAGACATTGGACCAGGTTTGGGGGCATTTGCCCGAGCGTGTTCGGGAGCAAATGCACAGCGGGTTGGCCGAAGAGTTCCTCCCGCAGTACGAGTTGCTGATCGAAGCCTACTACCAGCGATTGGCGGAAGAGGGCCAGCCGGCTCGATAGGGGAGGAACGCGAGGATGACTGTAATGCACCGTCGGGCCTTGCTCCGCAGCGGCCTGCGGGCCGTCGCCGGATTGTCCAGTGGAATCGTCCTGCCCGCGTTGCGGGCCGACCAGCTTCCCCTGTCGGCAGTTCGTTTGACTCCCGAAACGCTCGAAGTGATTCGCCGAGGTCTGGATTTTCTGCGTGCCCAGCAAAACCCGGACGGCTCTTATGGTCGCGGTCCGTACAGCCGGAACGTCGCCGTGTGTGGCTTGGTCGCCATGGCCTTCATGGCCAACGGCAGTATGCCCCACCGGGGACCTTACGGGCAGCAGGTCGCCCGCACGCTGAACCATATTCTCAACAGCACCCGCGACAGCGGCTTTATCGTCTCGCCCGGTTCCAGCAGCCACGGTCCGATGTACGGACACGGCTTCGCCACGCTCTTCTTGGCGGAAGTCTACGGCCAAGCGGAGGACGCCGAGATACGCGATAAACTGGAAGCGGCCACGAATCTGATCATCAACACCCAGAATGAAGAAGGCGGCTGGCGTTACGAGCCGCGGCGGCAGGATGCCGATATTTCGGTGACCGTCTGCCAGATCATGGCCTTGCGTGCCGCTCGAAATGCGGGGCTGTACGTGCCGCACCGGACGATCGAGCGCAGCCTGGATTACGTAAAACGCTGCCAGAACCCGGATGGCGGGTTCATGTACCAGCTGTCGCAGCCGGGTGAGAGCCGGTTTCCTCGCAGTGCTGCCGGAGTGGTCGCGTTCTACAACGCCGGGATCTACGAGGGCCCCGAGTTGGAGCGGGGACTGGATTACCTGATACGACACCTGCCGGTTGACCAGACGGCCACGCGGGAACCGTATTTCTTCTACGGGCACTACTATGCGGTGCAAGCGATGTGGCAGGCCCGGGGTGAACGTTGGGAACGTTGGTATCCGGCGATCCGCGAGCTGCTGGAGGCCCGTTGCCGGGCGGACGGCTCCTGGTTCGACCAGATCTCCCCCGAATTCGGCACGGCGATGGCCTGTGCCATCCTGCAAATGCCCAACAGCTTTCTTCCGATCTTTCAACGTTGAGCGAGACTGAGATGAGCGATCGCCGGGATGGGCAGCCTTTCTTCCCAACGCGTTGCCTGACGCGAGGGGGAATCTTGCTCTTGTTTGCAACCATCGGAGGGCTGGCGGCAGGGGGCGGGTTCGGCTGGGCGGCCGAGCACGACCGCACGGCGCGGCTCCGCTGCGGGGAAACCTTCGTGGCCACGCCGATCGAGATCGACGAGCAGGGGAACGTGTCCTTCCAAACCGACAGCTCGTCACGGACCATCCCGGTCGAGGAACTCGTCTCCTGGGGCGCTTTCCGCGATTCGGATCGAGCCCCGCAAATCGTGTTGCGTGACGGCTCCTGGCTGGGCGGCGAAATCCGCGAACTGGATGCGGACCAATTGCGGCTGGAAAGCCTCCTCTGGGGACGACTCAGCCTGCCGCGGGAAGCGATTCGCGGGATCCTGTTCAACCCCTCGCCCGATCCGCTGACCCGCGACCTGGCCCGCGAGCAACTGCTTCGCCCAGCCCGCGAAGATCGACTCTATCTGGAGAACGGAGATGTCCTGTCGGGACAGTTTCAGCAACTGCAGCCTTCCGCTGACGGGCATGCTGACACGTTGCGATTCGCCACGCAAGGACGGCCCGTGCTGTTGGCCCCCGAAAACGTCACCTCGCTGGCCTTCCGTTTCGATACCCCCACCCCATCCTCGCCCGAGCCGCGGATGATGATCGGTCTGCGAGACGGAAGCCGCCTGTTTGTCCGGCGATTCGAGACGTCCGGTCCGCTCCGGCGATTGCTCTTGGACGAGCGAATTGCGTTCGAGACCGATCCGGCGGGACTGTGGTCCGAGGTGACGTCGCTCCAGCCGCTGGGGGGCGAGGTTCGTTATCTATCCGACCTGGAATTGAGCGGATATCGGCACATCCCCTTGTTGCAGCAAACTCGCGAACTGGGGCGTGATCGCAACCCGCGGGGGGGGTATTTGCGGAGCGGCGATCGGCTGTATCTGAAAGGCCTGGGGATGCCGACCGCGGCTCGCGTGGTGTGTCCTGTGCAGGGAAACTTCCGGCGATTCGAAGCCGAACTCGCGCTGGATGACTTGGCCGGAAAACGAGGCAGCGTGGTGTTTCGCGTTTTTTTGAGCGATAACGCGGGGGGATGGGAACCCGCGTACACCAGCCCGCCGATCCGAGGGGGAGAACCGCCGGTCTCCATCGCCATCGACGTGACCGGGGTGCAAGCCCTGGTGCTGCTCGCCGAGATGGGCGCCTGGGGGGACGTGCGGGATTATGCCAATTGGTTGAACGCCCGCCTGATCCCCTGAGAAAATCCCCAGGGGATTCGTACTCGGCAACCATCCGCCCCTCGTGCCGCAATTCAGAATTATGCCTCGTCAGCAGAATTCGTGAGTGAATTCGGGCTCAGGAAGATGGTCAAGTTGATGATACAAAGCAGTTTCGATGCCTTGGTGGCTGCGAAATCCGTCTGGAAAATGGCCGCCACTTCCTGCCAACTCAGCCGTTTGGCCCAACGCGACAGGAACCACTTCCGACTGCGACGATCGCTCGTGCGCAACTACCGTCCCTGGAAATCGACGCGGGTGCCCTCGTGGACCATGTACACGCCGGGCTCCCCGTCGTCGCTTACACGCATCGCAGCTACTTCACCGTCGGTGGTCAGCCCCATCGCTGTGACCTCGCCGGGGCCCAGACGCCAGACGGCAATCAACTCGCCATCATCCACCTTGGCACGCACCGCGTAGTAATCGTCGCGAAGCTCGGTCTCTGCAAACGTCGGTGGCTGCTCGCCCTCGCGGTGAGGGCGAATTACCGTCACGAAACGCATCGCGTTCGCCGGCTCGGAGGTCTCGGCCGTCAGATGCCATTGCGTCAGCT
>SLMF01000370.1 GCA_007133715.1 Planctomycetaceae bacterium | reverse complement strand
TGCTGGAGAAATGGCTGCCGGAAAAAAAATAGTTGAAGACCGCCCCAGCATTTCCAATATCTGCTCCTGCCCCCTTTGTTCCATGCAGTGTGCTGGGCGAACGGTTTGCGCGAGTGCCCGGCGTATTCGATCAGGCTCGACAACGCCTGCAACAAACGATCGACCATTGGGGGTATCTCGAAAACCGCAGAGACTATCTGCAAGTTCTGTCGACCGCCGACGTCGTGGTCCCAGCGTTACGCTTGGTCTGTCGTTGCCGCCCGGATGGACGATGCCATCGATCGCATCTGCCCGGCGAAAACCACGCCAGCCCCCATGCAACCGGATTGATGGAACGCGGGGGCCTCGAAGTCCTGAACCCGACCCAAGGGCGCGCGGCCGGGATGGAGCGCGAAGGCTTGCTATGAGGACATCGGCACACGGTCATCGCTCAAAACGCCGACTGTCAGTGATTGTGCCAGAAGCCGGGAGCGAACAGCACCAAGATCGGAAAGATCTCCAGCCGCCCGAGCATCATCAGAAAAACGAACAGCAGTTTGGTCCACCAGCTAAAATGCCCGTAGTTGCGGGTGACACCCACGGTTCCCAAGCCGGGGCCGATATTGTTCAGCGTCGCCGCCACGGCAGCAGCGCTGTCCAGTTTTTTGTCCTGCGAGTGCTCGTCCCAGGTCGCATCCGGCTCGAAGGCGATGATAAAGACCCAGGCAGCGATCGAGATCGCCAGGATCAGGCAAAAGTAGACCAGGATATCCTTCTGCAGTTGTTTTTCTTCGACGGCCCGTCCTGCCAGCCGCAGGGGCCGCACGACGGTCGGACGGTAGGCCCGCTGGATTTCCAGCCACAGGATTTTGACGAACAGCAGGTTCCGGATCACTTTCAGGCCGCCGCCCGTGCTGCCGGCACACCCGCCGACGAACATCAGCAGCACCAGCAGTCCGCGGCTGAAATGGCTCCAGACGTCGAAATCCGCCGTCCCGAAGCCGGTGGTGGTCATGATCGAAACCACTTGGAACGTCCCATACCGGACGGCCTCCGGCAGATTTCCGAAATCGCCCTTCAGCAAACCGGCGACCACGACCAACCCGCTGGCGACCGCCAGGATGGCGAGATAAGTCCGCCATTGCACGTCCGCCGAAACCCGTCCCGGCCGGCGGGAGAGGAGATGGTACAGCAGGATGAAATTCGTGCCCGCCAGCACCATGAACAAGACAAGCACATAATCCAGCATGGCGTTGTCAAAGTGGGCGATGCTGGCGTTGTACGTACTGAACCCCCCGGTGGCCATCGTGGTGAAGGCATGGCAGAGGGCGTCGAAAGGGGAGAGGCCGAGGAACCACAGGATCAGGGCCAGTACCAGATTCAATCCACAATACATCGCGGCGAAGCGAATGGCCGTATCCTGCATCCGCGGTGTGGAACCCTCCTTGCTCGGACCCGGCATTTCCGCCCGCATCAGTGCCTTGCCCGCCGAACCCTGCCCCAGGAGCATCACAAACAGCACCAGGATCCCCAAGCCGCCCAAAAACTGGGTCATGCTCCGCCAGAACAGAATCGCATGCGGCACCTGCCGGGGCTCCTCCAGGTCCGAGATGACCGTCGCGCCGGTCGTGCTGAAACCCGACTGGGACTCGAACAAACAGTCCACCAAGTGCATCCGTATGCCCGCTTCCCGCTGGACATTACTCAGTTGGTAGGGCAGGGCTCCCAGAACCGTTGCCAGGACCCAACTCAGGCCGACCACGGCCATCGCCTCTTTGCGATATAACCGCCCCTTCTCCTTGCGCCCCCACCAGATCATGGCGCTCCCCACAAAAAGACACACCACGATGCTGATCAGCAGCGCAATGAATGCCCGGGTTTCAAAGGCCGTTTCCAGTTCCTCCGCCAGATGGGAACGATAACCCAACTGCGGGAAAGCCCACGGCAAACTGAAACACATCGCTCCGGCGATCAGCAGACTGACAAGGCCCAGGTATCTGGCAAGCAAGTGGTAGTTCATCGCGGCGTAAACTGCTGTAACGCTTCATCAAGCTGATGGTCGGGAATCAGGGCGACGATCGTATCGCCCGCGTGCAGGCGATCATCCGCAGCCGGTACGATTGTGAAATCCGCACGCTCCAGGGCGGCGATCAAGCATTGAGGCGGCAGCGGCAGGCTGGCCAAGACGTGATCGGCCGCCGGGGCGCCCGGGACGATCTGAATTTCAAAAACGCTGATATCACCCCCCGGAAGGGACATCCGCGCCAGGATGGGACCGGGCTGGAGAAAACAAAGGACCTGTCGAGCCATCACATCCCGAGGGCTGACGGCCGCATCGATGCCCAGATGGCCGACCAGGTCCGCGTAATCCGGACGGCCCACGATGGCCAGGATTCGGTCGGTACCGATTTCGCGAGCCGTTACCCCCGCCATGATATTCTCTTCGTCATCCCCCATACAAGCTACAAATGCGTACGCCGCGCCGACCCGTTCCTCTTCCAGCACGCTACGGCGGGTCGCGTTCGCTTGGACGACGGTCACCTGAGGGAGACGCTGGGCCAGTTCTTCGCCTCGTGCCCGAGAATGCTCCATGAGGACCACGGAAAAACGGTCTCCCTGCAGGATGCGGGCCAGATGGTAACCGGTTTCCCCGCCCCCGGCGATCACCACCGTTTTGCGCGAAATCGTCCCGACGCGGAACCAGTCCAGAACTTCGTCCACGTGTTTCCGTGCCCCGATCAGGGTCACGTGATCACCCGGTTGGATGCGATCCTCTGCCCCCGCAATCCACATCGCCCCGTCGCGAAAGATCGATCCGATGCGGACGCCTCGAGGCAGGTTCAACTGCTTAAGCGGTTTGTGGATGACCTTCGCTTTGGGGGTGACCAGCACATCCTGCACTTCGACGGCCCCGCGGGCAAAACTCTCCACAATCACCGCGTCGGGACTGCGGATGTGGCGTGCCAAGTCGACGGCCGACAAATGCTCCAGGCTCAGCACGCGATCGATGCCAAAATGCTGCTGATAATCGAACGTGCTGAGATCCCGAAAGACTTGGGAATAGACCCGAGCCATCACCCGTTCGGCACCCATCGCTTTGGCCATACTGGCCGCCACGATATTCGTCTCGTCATCCCCCGTCACCGCCAAGCACACATCGGCCCCCATCACTTCGGCCTGGAAAAGCACGCTGGCATGGGACGCTTGACCCCGGATGGCGCGCACATCCATTTCGTCGTTCACCCGCCGCGTCTGTTCGGGGTCGATGTCGACCACGTTCACGCTGTGCCGATGTTGACAAAGCAGATCGGCGATCCACGTCCCAACCGTGCCCGCCCCCAATACGACGATCTTCATCCGGTGCTCCACCAGGAAACTGCAAACCTCGCCAAAGATTACCCTGCCGGTAATCTTTGGTAAATACCCCCCGCTTTATCGAGTTATGGTCCCCAAAATATAGCAGGACCCGCCGAACTGCCCCCTGCACGAACAAACCGCACTTACATTTCGAGTGCCGCATGGGAGCCAGGCGTGCGGTCGTAGGCGATCACCAGTTCAAAGGCGCGGCGTTCCGTCCGCCGATCGAACGAGCCTCGCTCGTCGAGGGTAACGTAGGTGTCTGCGTAGTCGTCCAGATAGAGCGGCTGAGGTTCCCATATCGAATTTTTCCACCAATCCGCGGGTGAAACGTTCGTAGTGGGCATCGTTGTGAAAAATCTTCCCGTGTCCCGCGTCGTGCCCCGAACCCTCAGCATGCTCGTGGAACCGTGAGTATGGCAACCACGTTTCGCATAACGTCTGGCATGAACCGCTCTGCTTCGATGGTGCCAAGTGAACTCGCAAGAGCCCGCAGTCCTTCAGTTCTGATTTCCGTGTCTGTTCTCATTAGTCCATCTCCCGTGCAATACCTATTTTTAGTTAATTGCCAAGCTCCAGCGGCACCATCATCTGGTCTGCATTGATTGCAACCGGAACCCCGATTTCGAGAGCGCGCGTCTGGACCGGATCGGGTTGCCGGAGGGGACCCGCGGGATACGAGATTCGCGATTATTCGGTTGAATTGATCGGCGTGTGTCCCGCATGCCGCGTGTTGACCGCCGGGCCGTGCGGCCCACCTCGTGTTTCACGTCCACGAGCAGAGGCAACTTGAATCCGAAGCCTTCCACCACCTTCGTCACGTGGCCCTTCTCGTCGCAGTACTCTTTGCGGCCGGCGCTCCGCCTTTTCTTTCTCTGTTAGGGCAGCGGGGTATTCGGTTCAACCGCGTCCTCGGGGTAGGGATTGTCGGGTCCGAAGACCAGCATCTGTTCGCGGCTTTCGGTGGTCACGAAGGTTTCGTTGAGGGCTCCGTCGCGTCCGCCCCAGGGTCGCTGGCCGTCCAAGCCGAGGTGCCGGATGAAGAAGGGGTAGGCTGCCATTCGTTTCGAGGGGCCGTAATCATGGCCTTCATTGGGGAAATGAGCGTTCTGCACTTTGTCCCACGCCCCGTACAGACCGTAGACATGTTGGATGTAGGGGAATTCGGTTTGCGGGGTATATTGGGTATAATCAGCGCCGTTGGACAAGATCAGTTGGGGTCGCGGAGCGGTCAGGGCTGCGATTTCGGCGTTGTTGGTTTTGTGGTTGGGTCCCCAATGAATGGGCATCCCGCTTTCACACACGCAGCCGCCGAAGAAGTGTGCTGAGATCTGGCAGCTGGGCACGGAGACCGCCACCCGCTCGTCGATCGCGGAGAGGATGAAGGTTTGGGACGCTCCCCCCGAATTCCCGGTCATGCCGATCCGGTCGGGATCGACGTCGTCCAGCGACTGGAGGAAATCCAGGGCGCGGATGCTGTTCCAGGTAATCATACGAAGCACTTCGGGAGTGTTTCCATGGGACCAGCCGGCTTCTTCGGAATCGCCGTAGCCGACCATATCGAAGTGGAACACGACGGCGCCCATGCGAGCCAGCACGGCGCAGCGGATTTGACGTCCTGGTCGGAAGCGGCCGCCGTGTCCGTGTGCGGAGAGCACGCCGGCGAAGGGTGGTTCCATGTCCAGGGGTCGGTAGAGGGTGCCGGTGACATAGAAGCCGGGCCAGCTTTGGATTGCCACGCTTTCCGCGGTGTACCCTTCATAGACGCGGCGGTCGAAGAACTGGGGATTCAGCGGCGTTTTTTCCGGGAGGGGCGAGAGGCGGGCACCTTCCAGAATCCCTTGGCGGATCCGGGCTTTACGTTCTTCCCAGCCGTCCAGATCGGAGTACGAGGCCTGGAACGCTTCGAGTTCACGTTTGGCTTCTTCCGGCGTTTGGGCGTGTCCACGCCGCAAACGGGGGCCCTCCTC
>SLMF01000456.1 GCA_007133715.1 Planctomycetaceae bacterium | reverse complement strand
CGGGTCTCCGCCTACGTTCGTCGCGGGTCTCCGCCTACGTTCGGCGCGGGTCTCCGCCTACGTTCGGCGCGGGTCTCCGCCTATGTTCGGCGCGGGTCTCCGCCTATGTTCGGCGCGGGTCTCCGACCCCGCCGAAACCGCCGACCGAAGGTCTCCCGCGATATGGGAGACCTTCGGTCGGCCGAGTGGCTCGGTCAGAGACCGGCCACAGCGCCAGACCGGCCACAGCGCCAGACCGGCCACAGCGCTGCTAGATCATTTCCTGCGGATTGACCAAGGGGATTCACGTCGTTGCGTCGTCGGTTACCGCGATCGAAGCACCGTCCAGTTCTTCCTGCAGGGTTTGAATCGCCCGTTCCAATTGCGGGTCTTGCAGCGGCGGTGCCTGGTCATCGGAATCCGTTGTCGAGGGGCGTCGGACACTGTCCCGCAGCCGTCGTTGGCGACGCATGCGATCAGCCTGTTCGTCGGTCAAGATCACTTCGAGAGCCGGGTCGGGGCGGACCCCCCATTCTTCCTGTTCTCCCGCATCGCTGGAACGGTGGATGTTCATCCCGCTGGGCCGCCAGTAGCTGGCGGTCGTCAGCTTCAACCCGGCTTGCCCCCCTTCCAAAGTAATCACATTTTGGACCGTCCCCTTACCCCAGGTGCGTTGGCCGACCACCCGCGCCCGGCCGTGGTCTTGCAGGCAAGCCGCCACAATCTCGCTGGCACTGGCCGAAAAGCCATTGACCAGCACGATGATAGGGATCTCCCGATCCAGAAGTTTGGCCGCGGTGGCGGCGTAGCTTTCCAGAGTCAGCCCGCCGCGCCCCCGTGTACTGACGATCGTGCCCTCCTCGATGAACAGATCGCAGGTCTCGACGGCCGCGGTCAGCAGTCCCCCGGCGTTATCGCGCAGGTCCAGCAGCAGCGCCTGGACCGGCTGCTGTTGGAGGGTCGTTTTCAGTTCCTCCACGGTCCTTTCGCCGAAATTGATCAGGCGAATATAGGTAATTCGCGGGTCTTCCTGCAGTTGAAACACCCAGGTGCCGTTCTCCTGGCGATGGTCACCCAGCACGGATTCGACCGGAATGATGGCTCGCCGGATTGTCACGGTAACCGGTTCGTCCTTGCCCACCTTTTGCAGGCGGAGTTCGACAGGCAGCCCCGGTTTTCCCCGCATCAGCCGCACGGCCTCGGTCAACGAGATCCCTTGGGTGTCACGGCCGTCGATGGCCAGGATCAGATCGCCCGCGGAGAGACCCTGGCGGTAAGCCGGCGTATCGAGCAGGGGGCTCATGACCATCAGACGTTGGGAGTCGGGGTCGATTTCGACCAGGATCCCCACGCCGCCGAACTTCTGGTCGAGCGATTCCTGAAAGTAGCCGAAGTCATCCGGTGAGATATAGCCCGAATAGGGATCCAATCCTTCGGCCATACCCCGCATGGCATCTTCGTACAGTTGCCGATAGCCAACCTCTTCCAGGTACGTGGCTGTCACCAGATTCATGGCTTTGGCGAGCCGGGAGGCATAGCGATTTCGATCGGCCCGGGAGTAGCATGTCAGGGAGATCAGGAGGGCCAGGAACAGCGTGGTCAGGTTTCGCAACGGCATTGCCGACAGCACCTTGTAACAAGCAGATGGGGGAGTCGTAAAACGGAGAGTTTCGAGAAAACCGGGGTTTGCGAGAAAACTGGTTCCCCTATTGTCAGGAATTGGCACCGGGTGGACAATACCCTTACGGATGCGCGAATTTTGGGATTGGGGTACCGAAAGGGGGGGATGTCGGCAGGTAATCGTGCCATCTGACCCCCTCGAGTCCGTGGTGTCGGTTACGCGACGTCGCAGGAAAAAAAGCCCATTGAAAAAACGAACGCGTGGCAACCAAGTTGTGCGATTCTCATAGCACAGGAGAAGCGACGTGATCAGGGTCACTCAACGAATTTTCGTTTTACTTATTTTGGTAGCAGGCGTGACGCCCGCATCGGCCGCGGTACAGATCTTCATCGATCAGGCACAGGAGGGAGATCCAACGGATCGCTCGGCCTTTATGTTGGCAATCGCGAGCCTCGGCATTACGCCCAGTTTTGAGGGGTTTAATGACGGATTCGCCACCACGCCGGGGCCTCTCGTGTATGACGACTTCGAAATTGTCGGCGTCGGTCTTTCCAACGGTTTCCGCTCCGAGACCGATCCTCGATTTGTCAGCGAAGGTACGAGAGCGATCGAATATACGGCTGAGAGTGACGGTACGTCGGTGACCTTTGGTTTCACGGAACCGATCAACGTCTTCGGTATCGACATCAATGATTGGGGCACCAATAGTCTCGGGATACTTCGAATCTCCAATGATACGGGGACTTTTTTTGAAGAGTGGCTGGTCGACCAGCCGCCGTATTGGGAGCGAGGCGAACGCTTGTTTTTCGGGGCGATCGATGACCAGCCGTTCAGTTCGGTGACGGTTTTTGCAAACACGGACCTTGACCGGATCGGGCTGGATTACCTGACTTATGGCCAGTTGGGAGTGGATCAGATCCCGGAACCCTCGTCGCTGCTGATCTGGTCCTTGATCGGTACGGCGGGGCTCGGATACGTCGCCCGGCGACGCCGGCAACATCGCGTCTGATGCTGAATGTGACCCGTCGCATCCAGATTCCTCTCAACGAGTTCCGCTTGACGTTCGCTCGCAGCAGTGGTCCCGGCGGCCAGAATGTCAACAAGGTGAATTCGAAGGTCATATTGCACTGGCCCGTGGCCGACTCCGCCAGCTTGCCGCCCGACGTCCGTCGCCGCTTCTTGGCTCGCTATCGCAATCGTATCAATAAACAGGGCGAATTGGTGCTGCACAGCCAGCGTCATCGGGATCAGCAGCAGAACGTTTCCGAGTGTCTGGATTTGGTGCGGAGTCTTGTTTTGGAGGTGGCGTCCCCCCCTAAAAAGCGTTTTGCGACGCAGCCGACGCGGGCTTCGCAACGCCGGCGGATCGAGGACAAGAAGGCGCGGGGGCAAGTCAAGCGTCTTCGCCGCAAACCGGGGCGGGATGATTAGCTGATTCTGGGGGAATTCGGTCGCCGTGTCGAAATTGTCGTTCCAACGGACTGGGGGAACTGGTAAAGTTCCCCTCTCCGTACTGTTTTTGGCGACCGTTGGGCGGCCGAGCGATGACGATCCTCACACGCTATATTCTGAGCGAGTTCCTCAAGGTGTTCCTGATCGCCTTGGCCGGAATGAGCGTGTTGATGTTGATCGTCGGATTGGCACAGGAAGCGATTCGCCAGGGTTTGGGCCCCCAACCCATCTTGCGATTGATCCCTTACGCCGTTCCTAATGCCCTGCGGTTTGCCGTGCCGGGCACCATGCTGTTCGCCGCATGCAGTCTGTTCGGGCGGATGTCGGCCAACAACGAGGTGGTGGCCTTGAAATCGCTGGGCATCTCGCCGCTGCGGATCATCACGCCCGCCCTGACCTTGGCGTTCCTGATCAGCTTGGTCGCCGTCTGGCTGAATGACGTGGCCGTGTCTTGGGGCCGGATCGGGATGGAACGCGTGGTGCTGCACTCGGTGGAACAGATCATCTACGGGATGTTGCGCAGCCAGCGTTCGTACAGCACACGGCGTTTTTCGGTGAATGTCAAGGACGTCCAGGACCGTACGCTGCTGCGTCCGATGATCGCGTTTCACGCCGACGGCGACCAGCCCCCGATCATGCTGACCGCGGATCAAGCCGAACTGCGGTTGAATGTCGAGCAAGGAATTCTGAGCATCCTGCTGACCGATGGCGAGGTGACGGTGGGGGATCAGTTGTCGATGGTATTTCCGCATACGATCGAGCGTGAGATCCCGTTGCGAGAGGCTTCCCGGCGGGGTTCGGTCGCGACGAGCCCCTCGAATTACCCGATGTGGAGTTTGGCGCCTTCGATCGAGGAACAGCAGGATCGCATCGAAAAACTCCGCCGGGAACTGGCCTTGGACGCCACCAGCGCTTTGGTTTTGGGCGAGCTGCCGATGCTGAGCGATCCCGACTGGGAGTCGCGACTGGAACAGCTGGCTTCGGCCAAGGAGCGGCTCCACCGGTTGCAGACAGAACCCTGGCGGCGTTGGGCCAACGGCTTCAGCTGTTTGTTCTTCGTGTTCGTCGGGGCCCCGCTGGCGATTCGCATGCGGAATGCCGACATCTGGACCACGTTTGCCACCGTGTTCTTACCGATCTTGCTAATCTATTACCCCCTTCTTGCCTACGGTGTGGATCGTTCCAAAGCGGGCGATGTGGCACCGATTCTGGTCTGGATGGGTAACCTGTTTCTCGGTGGACTGGGGCTCTGGCTCCTCCGCCAGACGATCCGTTATTGAGCGTTGGGGCGGGTGTTCGGAGGAGTTGTCATGTTTTTTCGCCGATTATGTCCGACATTCCAGAGCGACGGGGTGAACACATCCCGCCAGCCCGGGTTTCGCCCGGTGGTCCAGCCTGCTCGCCCGCCCCTGCTGATCGTTCTGCTGGCTGGCATGCTCGTTTCCGGCTGTGGAACGCCGTTTCAGCACTTGAGGCGTCATCATGCAGAGCCACTTGCGGGGGCTTCTGTGAGCAACCCGCTGCTGGTTCGCGTCTCGGACCATGAATTGGTATGGGGTCAAGTTTCGGACGCGGTGGCGATGTTCTTCCGGATTCAGCGGGAAGAGCGTGTGCGAGTGCTGGACGATTTGGTATTGGAAGGCCGCATCGAGACGCACCCCGAGGTGGGTTCGACGTTGTTTGAACCCTGGCGACAGGATTCGACACCCGGTTATGAGCGATGGCATGCGACGCTGCAGTCGATCCGGCGTCGAGCGGTTGTGCGGGTGATTCCGTCTGCGGGCGGTTTTCTGATCGATGTAGCGGTTCACAAGGAGTTGGAGGACGTGAACCAACCGGAGCATGCGACGGTGTCGCGAAGCGATTCGTGGCCCGAACGGCGGCCGATTTCGAGCGAGGACGAAGGTCCCCCCGGCATTGGCCAGACGGTGGGCTGGATTCCCCTGGGACGAGATGAATTGCTCGAACAGCGCATTCTCCACGATATTCAGGCTCGACTCAGCACGTAAGTCGCCACCTGGAGAGCCTCCATGGCTTTCGGCGGCCGGACGGATCAGGGATCGGGAGTTGCTGCTGGGACATCGCAGGGAATCTGCCCGGAAGCGGACTGCTGTTTCAGGAAGTCAAGGGCTGGGGTGGGGGTGTGAAGGGTCGGGTCACCTTCAGGACTTGGTCCAGCAGATCGGGGTGGCAGCCGATCGCATCGCCGCCGAGGAACCCGGGCTGTCCTTGCCAATCGGTCAGGACTCCCCCGGCCTCTTCGAGAAT
>SLMF01000757.1 GCA_007133715.1 Planctomycetaceae bacterium | reverse complement strand
GGTTGGGCATTCCTGCCCGACGATCCCCATGGTTGATCCGCAGTGAGGGATTCGTAATCAGTACGACGTTCTTGTTGATGATCCTACGTCCGTCGGGCAGGAATGCCCAACCTACGGGGAGACGCAGCAAGCTACTTCCGGCCTTAGTGGCCTATCAATTGTGATTTGCGGCACTCGCAGTGCCGATTTGCAGCGGTTCTTCATGGGGCTGCCCGGTGATGAAAGTTTGACTCGGGCCCCCCCCTGCAGTTCCCCCCGGTACAGGCGGACAGAAGATGGACGGCTGCGCGTGAACCACGCATTTTCCTTCCCGCTATATTCGGGGTGATGGACGCTGGACAGGGGGACCATTTCTACCGCGCGCGGTATCGATTCGCAGTTCTCGGCTCAACAGTAGGGTTGCGTCCAGGCGGCGGGTTCCGCTTGCCAGTCGGGTTTCAGGTCGTCGGAGACCTTGACCAGTTTGGCCCGCACGTAGAGATCGTCGGACTTCAGGGTGTAGGAGCCTTCCGTGCCTTCGACCGTGTCGAGGACGACGCCGATGGTGTCCGCGTAGACATCGATTTTCCGCGCCGGGTTCCGCGCGCCTTTGGCCACCTCGATCACCCGGCGGGTGGGATCGTAGTCTTTCTTCGTCCCGATGAACTCGATACGGTACGCGCCTTGCTCGCGTACGTCCATCTTGACCGCCAGGGTCTTGCCGTCGAAGTGGATGTCTTGGAAATCCAGACCGTTGGAGGCATAGAAATCGCTGTCCGCGATCGCCTCCCAGAGATCTTCCGTGCACAGCCGCGCCGCACGCACCACGCACCACGCCTTGGCCGGGGTCTGGTAGCAATGACGATCGTCTGTCCCCACGCCCCACAGCAACGGCTGATCGTGAGCCGCTCGATGGGCATTGACCACGTCCCAGAACTTCTCCGGCATCCAGCCCTGGGGATGCGGGTCCAGACCGCCGGCGATCGAATTGTTATTTAATTCGAATAACCGGATCTGGGGGAGATCGATCAGGTCCTGGGGCGAGAAATCATAGTATCTCCAGAGCGGATGGTTGGCCATGAACAGATAGTTCTGTCCCTCGTACAGCTGCTCGCCCCTGGCGAACGTTCGTGCGAGAATCTCGCGGGGTGTTTCTCCGGAGATGTAGGGAAAGATCTCGCGAACATTCAGGAAATTCACGTGAACCTGTTGGTCATTGGCGGCCCCGCCCGTCTGTTCGTAGCCGGGGATCATGAGGAACTTGCCGTCTTCGGCGAACTGTGTTTCGAGTTCGTCGAAGGGGGTCATGCGGACGTAGGTTTGATCGCCGACGCGGATCATCCGCACGGTGTCCGGGCCGAATTTTTCGATCGTCTGGTCGACGTGAGCTTGTGTCAGCCGCGGCCAGCCGGGAGAGGGCGAAATGACTTTCCAAAGCGACGTCTGGCCGTCGAAGGCCGCCCGGTCGGCAGGCGGATTGCTAAAGCCGAATCCGTCGAAACGCAGCTGGTCCGACTGGAAGATGTTATGGTCCGAGGGGCAGATGAAGTGGTAGCCGTGCGACTTGTACCAATCGACCGCCCATTCGGCCAGCGGATGGCCGTCCGACCACTGGGTGTGCAGATGCAGGTTGCCTTTGAACCACTGTTTCTGGGGTGCCGACGCGTTGTCCTGAGCGGCGAGAAGGTGCGGACCGGCCAGGGCGGTTGAGGCCGCGAGCGCCGTGGACGTCTTGAGAAAATCACGCCGGGATACGGGTGACAGCATGGTGGAGACTCCTGGGTGTTGCTGAATGTTTTCAAATCGTCACGCTACTTGACGGTTCCCTGGATGTCAATCAGGCTCGGGGATCGGGCGGGGGTGAAACGCGGGCTTGACCCGTGCGACGGTGGCGGTGGCGTGGTGGCGGATCAGCAGGCGTCCAAGGCGCGAGCCAGGCGGTCCTGCAGGTCTTCCGGCTGCTCCAAGCCTACGGAGATCCGCACCAGGTCTCGCGGCACCCCGCAGTCGGCTGCCCAGTCGAGTTCTTCGTAGTGGGCCAGCAGGGTGAAGGGGCAGGCCAAGCTGAAGAGGGTACCCAGGTTGGGGCCTTTGCTGATTTCCAGGGCGTCATAGAACCGCGGCGCGTGGTGCGGTGCGTCTTTCAGCAGCAGGGAGAACAGGCCGCCCCAGCCGCCGCCCGGACGCAGAAAGGCCCGGTAGGGTTCGGCTGCGGAGTAGGGGGGATAGTAGACGGTTTCCACGGCCGGATGTTTGCTGCAGAAATCGCAGAGTTGCTCGGCCGTGCGGTTGATGCGTCGCATGCGTTGCGGGAAGTCGGCCGCATACTGGGCCAGCAACAGGGCTTCGGCCCCGCCCAAATGGTCTTCGTACTCTTGCAGCAAGGCGGTCTGCAGGCGGTCGGCCAGCGTGCCTGCCGGGTTGATCAGCGCGGCCCCGGCCAGCACATCGCCGGCTCCGCTGAAGTACTTGGTCAAACTGGTGATCAGGACATCGGCGACCGGCCGCAGATCGAGGTTCAGGTAGGTGCCCAGCGTTTCGTCGACGACCAAGGGGATTTGCCATCTTCGTGCGGCCGCGGCGAGGGCTTCGAGATCCGGGCTGACCAGCAGCGGATTCGAGGGGAATTCGCAGTAGATGGCGGCCGCCGGTTCTTTTTGCAAGCGGGCTTCCAGTTCCTGAACCGCGGGGGGTCCCGGGCGGGGAAAGAAGTGTGCACCGCAGCCCAGATCCTGCTGCAATTTGAGGGTGTCCACATAAGGGAAACCGAACTGGACCGTTTTGCGTCCGGGGAACAGTCGCTGGATCGCGCGGTGGATGGTGTAGATGGCGCTCATACCGGAGGCGAAGAGAAAGACGTGTTCGCGGGGGATACCGGTCAGTTCCGCGATCTGTGTCCGCACCGCCCGTTTGGCCTCGTCTGCCGGGATCGGCGGCTGGTCTTGCAGGAGTGCCTGGGCTTGGCGTGAGCCCAGCCCTTCGCCCGCATGTCGCCAGTGTTTGCGTGCGGCGCGGGCGGCCTCCTGCGGCAGGCAGATCACGAAGGGCCCCGCGTCGGACCAGGGTACGATGCGGCCTTCGAGCCCCGTCCAGCGGCGGACGGAATCCAAGCAGCGTTGGGCCGTTGCTCGGGACGGATAGACCTGGCAACACGCGTCGGAGTCGGCGAAACGCCGCTGGCATTCCACGAACAGCCGCTCGTTCCAGGGATGCACGAAGAAACGGGGGTAGCCGGTTTGCAAGCGGCGGAGCACTCGCGGAGCCGACCGCTCGTAATCGATCACATCGGCCCAGGTGGGCAGGCAGACGGACGTGGCATGTTCCGAGTCGGGCAGCGGCAGTCCCAAATCCTCCGGCCGCCAGCGTGGCTGGGCGAGCAGGACGTGGCCTGCCAACGGGTTGTCCATGCATCTTCTCCGTGTATTTCTGCCCGCAGGGCATGGGGAAGGCTTTCCGGAAACATCCGGCCCGCGGTTAGGTGTCCGGTTTGGTCTCGAATCGTAGAACGGAATTCATTCCGAGCCTGCCGCAGGGAAACGGAATTCATTCCGTTCTACGAAGGGACCGTTCTCACCGCGGGCGATATCACGGCGGGCCCTTGCTAATCCATTCGGCCGGGTGGCCGCACGCCGGTGCCCGAATCGCCCGTACGGCTGTCACCCAATTCCTGGCGAGCCTGTTCGGCAAGCGTCTTCAAACGCTGGACCACCTCGGGATAGGTGCCACTCAAATCGACTTGCTGGCCCAGGTCGTTGTGCAGATCGAACAGGGCCAGGGGCGTTTTGCGTTGTGCGTAACGGCCGGGCTGGCCATCCGCGCCGTCTTCGACCAGATACCGATAGGAATGGGGGAAGTGCAATTTCCAAGGCCCCGCCCGCACGGCCTGCAGTTCTCGGCTCCAGTAGAAGAAGTAGGCCTCCTGCGGCGAGCGTGCCTCGGGATCGCCGGCCAGCAAGGGCCAGATGTCCCGGCCGTCGATCGGATGTGCGGGCAAGTCGGCATCGGCCAATCCGGCGATTGTCGGCAGCAGATCGATGGTCATCGCGGGCTCGCGGCAGACGGCCCCGGCCGGAATCTGTCCGGGCCAGCGGGCCAGGAAGGGCACCCGGTGCCCGCCGTCCCAAGAGGTGCCTTTGCCCTCTCGCAACGGACCGGCCGAACCGGCATGATTGCCGTAGCTCAACCAGGGGCCGTTGTCCGAAGTGAACACGACCAGCGTGCGTTCCTCCAATTCCAGCTCGGCCAGCGTGCGGAGGATCTCTCCCACCGACCAGTCGATTTCCATGATCACATCCCCGTACAAGCCCTGTTCGGAGGCCCCGCGGAAACGGTCGGAGACATACAGGGGGACGTGGGGCATGGGGTGAGCCAGGTAGACGAAGAACGGTTGGTCCGCATGGCGGCGGATGAAATCGACGGCCCGCTCGGTGAATTCCGTCGTGAACCGTTCCTGGTCCTCGGGGGTCACGGCCGGGTTGACCACCTGCTGGTTCTCGAACAGGGGCAGGTCCGGGAACGCATCGGGCCGCTCGGGATGCAGGGGCCACATGTCGTTGGAATACGGGATCCCATAGAACTCGTCAAAGCCGTGCCGCGTGGGCAGGAAACGGTCCTGGAAGCCCAGATGCCATTTTCCGTAGATCGCCGTGGCATAGCCGGCACCGCGGAGCATTTCGGCCAGCGTGGTCTCGCCGTCGCTGAGGCCGATATTCGAGCGGGGCCCCAACGCGCCCAGCATCCCGATGCGGTTGGGATAACAGCCGGTCAGCAGGGCAGCTCGCGAGGCGGTGCACACGGCTTGCGCCGCGTAGAAATCGGTAAACCGGATGCCCTCGGCGGCCAGCCGGTCCAGGTGCGGCGTGGTAAAGCCCTCGGCACCGTACACTCCCACATCGGCATAGCCCTGGTCATCGGTGAACACGATCACCACATTCGGGGTTTCGGGCCGGGGCGGATTCGGGGCGTCAGCCAGCGCAGGGCCTCCGAGCAGCAGGCTGGCGATCAGTAGAGCGGCGATCCGCAGAGCGGCGGGGAAACGGAAACGCGACATGATTCGGTCCTCCTGGGTAAGCGTTCCCCCGCAGCTTAACGCGAATCTCGACCGCGTCAAGGCGCGGGGCCGTCACGCCGATTTCCGCTCGACCGTGGCCTGGTTCAGTTTATTGTAGAGCGTTTTGAGACTGACCCCCAACTCGTCCGCCGCTTGGGACTTGTTGCCGTCGTGACGTTCGAGGGCTTGGTAGATGGCATGCATTTCGAGTTCCCGGAGGGGCAAGGGCCCCAGATCGGGGACCCGGACGCCCCGCGTGCCGAAGGATTGCGGCAGGTGCTTGGGCGTGATC
>SLMF01000687.1 GCA_007133715.1 Planctomycetaceae bacterium | reverse complement strand
CGCATTGTTCCCATGTCCAAGCCGATACCTGATGAAAAGCGATTCGTTCGCGAGCTTTTGAAGAATGCGGTTCACAGCCGCGATCAACTGCCGTACACCAGCGAGTTTGTGGAACTGAAGGAACGGTACGAAGGGCAGTTCGGCAGAATCAGCGACAGCGAATTTTGGGGGTTGCTAACTCGCGTCGGAAAGAGGGGTGGATTCGCACGCGATAGGTCAGTCCCGCGACGGGTGACCGCCCCGAAACTCAGCACCGAGCAACAACTTGAACTGCTGCGTTTGTTTCCCGACGGCATCGGCAGCCGCGATCAACTGCCGTACACCAGCGAGTTCGATGAACTCCACCGCCGGTTCTCTCGTTTGACGGGGTTGAAGCTTGACAAGCGCGAGTTCTGGCGGGTGCTCTCCCGCGTCGCGAAGCGTTCTCGGAAGCCGAAACCGTTATTCGAATCGGCTCCTCTCGGGGGCTTGCAGCCGGAGCTTGTGCAATGGCTGGAGATCCAGAACCCATGGTGGAGCGGAAAGGCGGCCAAGCCAACCGAAGTGTTCCGACGTTGGGCCTTCGACCACGTGGTTCATCGCCTGGAAGCCAACGTCGCTCCGATCGTCGCGATTCGCGGTCCACGACAAGTCGGCAAGACGACCATTCAGCAACAAGTCATCGAAGAACTGCTCAGACTCCGGCAGGTCAATCCCGCTCGCATCTTCCGGGTTCAGTTTGACGAGGCGCCCCTGCTCGGATCGTTCGATCATCCCATCCAGGTGCTGGTCCGCTGGTTCGAGGACAATGTGGCGACGGACTCGATCAACGCCTTAGCGCAGCGCGGGGAACCGGTTTACTTGTTCTTTGACGAGGTGCAGAACCTGAAGGATTGGGCACCGCAGTTGAAATCGCTGGTGGATCACTATGCGGCTCGGACCCTGATCACCGGCAGTTCTGCGTTGCGCATCGCCCGCGGCGAAGACAGCCTTGCGGGCCGCATGTCCATGTTGGAACTCGGCCCGCTTCGGCTCAGCGAAATTGCCGGAGTGCGGAGATTCGGGGATCTTGCGCCGTTTCATCGTACAGCAGACCTGGAGCCGTGGACGAGACCGGATTTCTGGCTGGATCTGACCAGCCACGCCCGAAAGCACCGCGCGGTTTTGCAAAAGTCCTTCGAGGCGTTCTCTGATCTGGGAGGTTATCCCGTCTGCCACAAGGGAGGAATGGAACGCGGCGAACTGGCTGACCACATCACCCAGTTCGTCGTCGAACGCACCCTGATCCACGATTTGCGGGCTGGCGGTGGGACGCGCAAGCGAGACGCGGAAGTCTTGCGAGAGGTCTTTCGGCAAGTTTGCCGATATGCAGGCCAAGGTGTTCGCGCAGGGCGACTTCGGGAGGAAGCCGCTGCGATCCTGGGCCCAGGAGTGACCGACAAGTCTGTCCAGCGAGCCATCCGCTTCCTCGCGGATTCCCTGCTCCTGCACGAAATCTCGCCGCTCGAAGCACTAACCAAGCGGCAGTCGCATCCCCCCAAGCTTTGCCTTTGTGACCACTTCGTCAGGGACGGCTGGCTGCAGGAAACAATCCCGATCGCGCCTCGAATGCTGGCTAGCGCCGATCAGACGGTTTCGACGATCGCAGGTCACATCATGGAGAGCATCGTCGGCTACTACCTGAAAGGCATTCCCGGTCTCAATGTCAACTGGTTTCCTACCCGAAAGAACGAACCGGAAGTGGATTTCATCGTGACCATGGGGTTGCACCGGTTGCCGATCGAGGTGAAATACCGGCGAGGCCGGCCCGGAGGCGGCGACTTGGCAGGCATCCAATCCTTCTGCGGCCAGAGCAAGTACAATGCGCCATTTGGCCTGGTCATCACCCAAGATTTGTCCGGCAAACTGGACAAGTACACGATTGCCGTTCCAGCGTACGCCTTTCTTGCCTTGCGGTAGTGTTCTCGCCAACGTGGTACGCAGCGTGGACGCGAGGGGCCAGATGGGGACACCCAGCTTTTCGGATCGAAAAGCACGGAGTTACCCCCTGTCAGCAGTGTTTGTGTACGGGTAGGGACAGATTTCGGTGGTCGGAGCAGCTGCAAAGCTGGGTGTCCCCATTTGCACCGCGTGGTAGGGCACCGGACGTGCCCCTGAACCCGCAGAGCAAGCACCTGGTTCTTGGAGGATGCCACGCGGATGAATCCCCATCTGCACTAGGGTCAGGCGATTCCGGGTCGTACCAAAGGCCGGGGGATCGGCATCATCGACACCGCCCAGCTGGCACGCACGCGGATCGATTCGGTCGGTTTGCTCGCCGGATCAGACGCCTGGACGGGGGGGGTGCCAGCGGGGGGGTCTGGAAGATTGGTTCAAAGATCATTTGGAATGGTTATTGGAGAGCCAGCATGGTCGCGACGAAGCGTGGACTCGCAACAATCACGGGACATGCTGACGTTTGTCTACCAGGCGGTCAACCCTGTGCCGCCGAGCAGCCGCAAAACGTCTCGCCGAGGCCTGGTGCGACGGAAACGCTCGGACGGCCTGCAGAGCGGTTGCCAGGGGTGCAGCGGATCGGGGGGAGGCGTCTCCGGACACAGCTTCGGATCAATACGCCTTTGCGCCCTTGATACGCCCAATGTTTGCGTTACAATGACGCGAAGTGCTTACGAACGCAATGGTCGCAAATTGTTACACAGTACGCATTTAACAGGGTTTTGTCGAACAATCGAGGTCAGGGCGGGTTGAGATCGGTTTATTCAGGGATTCGCAGGGGCCGCTATGCCCGGCGTGAAATTTTCAGGATCAGCAAGGCCCGTACGCGTTTCGCCAGCCCGCTCCCGACGAGCAGGGGGCATTTTTTTTGGATGGGTGCTGGCCAGTCTAACCGCGGTTGCGGCGGTTGCAGGCGACCAGCGGTTCGATTTACCTGATGAGCATCCCTCCTTTGCAAGCGGTCTCCAGGAAGATCGGCGAACTGCGGATTCGGAACCGATTCGCACCGAACTGGTCCGCTGGCTGCAGCGAGCCGTCGCGGATGCAACGCGGCGGAGCGAGCCGGACATCGCCCTCACACGATGGCAACGTGCGTTGGTCGAGGTCGAGTCGAAGCCGGTCGAGGATTTCCACGCGGTCGCGAGTTCTGCGGTTCCGTGGTTTCCGCATGGAGAAGCCAACCCGTACGCGGAGGCCTACCTTCGTTCGGTGACGGAATTCACCCCGTGGACCGAGCTGCTGGGGGAAGTCGTTTACGACCAGCTGACTTCCCAGCAGATACGCCGACAGGCCTATGATTTGTATCCGCAGGTCTGGGCGGTCTGCTCGCCCCAGAGCCCCTACTTCCGGCACGCAGAGCGAATGGTAACGGTGTTGGCCCAGCTGGACCGCTTGCTGCATCTTCAGCGGGACGGCGATTACAATGCCGGTCGGGACCGCCGCGACGAGAACATGACCCGTTTCACGTTTGCCATTCTCAGCGATGCCTACTGGCTCCTGGTCACCAGTCATCCCCGACTGCTTCCTTCCGCGTTACGGGCGAGTTGGGAGCAGCAGATTCGAGCGGGCGCCGAGTATCAGGTTGTTCAATTCTCACGTCGCAATCCGCGAAACCCGCACGGTCCGTACTGGTATCCGAACATCGACGCGGTCTATGCCCATCAGATGTATCTGGCGGGGAAGATTTTGGATCATCCGCCGTATCTTGACCGGGCGCGGTCGCGTGTTCAGCGGCTGGGCGAGCTGCTGTACGCGGACGGTGGTTGGCCTTATCTGGGGCTGAGCAATGAGGAGCCGGCCTATCACGGGGTGACGTTGAAGTGGCTGATTCGCTATTGGCAATTGAGTGGCGACGAGCACGCCCGGCAAGCGATACGCGATTCGGCAGCCTATTATCCGTTGAGCACGGAGGCGGGCGGAGTGATCTCGGGTTCGGCCTCGCCTTATTGGAAGCATCGTTGGGACGCGGTCACGCCCGAGTATCCGGAAGCGGTGTCCGCGATTGCGGACGAGCCGATGAACAAGGCGGTGGCGGCCGATATTTTGGACCGTTTGGGCGAGGGCCGTTTGGAGCGAACGCAGCCGTTACCGATTGGTGCCAGTTTTTATGATCCAGAGCGGACCGTGGCGGAATTGCCGGACAACTTTCTGGTGTACGATCGCAATTTGGAGGGGCCGCGTGGCCGTTTTGGAGCGTGGAGTTTCACTGCCACGGGCCGAGATCTGGCCGAGGATCGCGGCAAGTACTCCTATGTCGGTTGCCTGGTCACGGACACGAGTCAGAGGACCGTCTATCCGTTGAGCGGCGCGTTGCAGGTCGCGTTTTTCGAGTACCTGCCGGCGGGAGATTCTGGTCAGCCGCTGCATTTGACGATGAACGACCGTTGTCACACGCGGATCACAGCACGGGCAGCCGCATTTGCGGTCCAGGCGCAGATGCAGCAGCCGCAGGCTGGAGGCGGTCGCAGTCGGGCCATGCCGTGGTTGCAGGAACAAGTCTGGTTGATGACGGACCGCCGGATGGTCGGCCATTTGCAGTTGTACCCGGATGGTCCGCAGGTTGCTCGCGGTCGGGCCGCCGTGTTCCGTCTGGGGACCGGTCGCGGTCTGCCTTTTCTGCGGGGAACCGATCGCGTCGATGCGTCGACGCGGATACAGACGGGCGACCAGCGTTACCGATTGGGGCAGCTTGAGATGCGGATCTGGGACCACAATTTCGAACGCATCCTCTTGGAAACTCGCCGCCACGCTCGTTACCGCTATCCGGGCCGCTGGGTCGACGTGCGTCTGGAGGATCTGCGTGAGGGGATTGAGCGCCGTTATGGGCCGGACGATCGCCGATTTGTGCTGGTCGAATTCTGGCCGGCGGGGCACGAGCCCAGCGACGAGGTGACGTGGAGCCAGACGGCGTGTGGGAGGGACCGGTTATCGGTCAGGTTGGGGGAGACGATCAAGACGGTTTCGTATTCCGCCGCGGAGGACCGGTTGTGGCTGGACGGATGCGACCCCGAGGACCCCGCACCGGTTTTCCCGTTGCGGCCGGAAACCGGGGGCCAATCGCGGCGAGTCTCGCGATGACTCGGGGTCCAGATGGGTCCAGATGGGGACACCCAGCTTTTCGGATCGAAAAGCACGGAGCTACCCCCTGTCAGCAGGGCTCATGTACGGGTAGGGCCAGATTTCCGTGGTCGGAGTAGCTGAATAGCTGGGTGTCCCCATTTGCCTCCACGGTCAAACGTCCTGCAACATGGAGGGAAAGAAACAAGACTTTTCGCATCGCGGAGCCGATGCGAAAAGTTTGTTGGACGAAGCGGTTCGCCGCGGGAGGGAGGAGCGTCAAGGCGCTGGTGGCAACGGTT
>SLMF01000159.1 GCA_007133715.1 Planctomycetaceae bacterium | reverse complement strand
TGCAAGACACGCCGATCGCGGCCGGGCAGCGTGAAGCGGTGGACTACTTCCTGGCACAGGCCCGCACCTACTGGCTCCGGCTGGCCCATCGCCAGTCGCAGGCCCATCTGGCCCTGGCCCTGCACCGCTTCGGCGATCAGCCCACAGCCCGGGAAATCATGCGCTCGATCAAGGAACGCTCGGTGACCGACGAGGAACTCGGCCGCTTCTGGCGCGAGCTGGAGTTCTCCTGGTGGTGGTACCGGGCCCCGATCGAAACCCAGGCCATGATGATCGAGGCTTTCGACGAAGTCATGAACGACACCCAGGTGGTCGAAGAGTGCCGGGTGTGGCTGCTGAAACAGAAGCAGACACAGGATTGGAAGACCACGCGGGCGACCGCCGACGCCATCTACGCCCTGCTGCTCCGCGGCACCGATCTACTGGCTTCGGACGCCCTGGTCCAAGTCTCACTGGCCGATCAAGTGATCGAACCGGCCGCAGTCGAGGCGGGTACGGGATTCTACGAACGCCGGTTCACCGGCCCGGAGGTCCAGCCCGAGATGGGCCGGGTGACGGTCCGCAAAACGGACGCAGGCGTGGCCTGGGGCAGCCTGCATTGGCAGTACCTGGAGGACATCGCCGAAATCACGCCGCACGAGGACACGCCCTTGACCTTGGAAAAAGCCCTGTTCACCAAGCAGCACACCCCGCGGGGCCCCGTGCTCGAGGCCGTGGACGGACCGGTCGCTGTGGGCGACGAACTGGTCGTGCGACTGGTCCTCCGCACCGATCGCGATATGGAATACGTGCATTTGAAGGATCACCGCGGCAGCGGCACCGAACCGGTCAACGTGCTCTCGCGTTATCGTTTCCAGGACGGGCTGTACTACTACGAATCGACGCGGGACGCGGCCAGTCACTTCTTCATCGACTACCTGCCCAAGGGCACCTACGTTTTCGAGTATTCCGTGCGAGTACAGCATCGCGGGCGTTACCAGACGGGCATGGCGTCGATCCAATGCCTGTACGCGCCCGAGTTCAACAGCCACTCGGAGAGCCTGGAACTGCAGGTGCGGTGATGATTATTGACCGATCTGTGCATTATTGACGCGTCGGCGGTGGCGCCAGCAGGTCGTAGAAGGCCAGGGCGAGCGTCTTTTCCGCTGTCGCCGGATAGGATGAGGTGTGCGTCGGTGCCGCCGTGACCTGTTCTTCGTGCCGCTGCACTTCGGTCAGCTGTTGGTTTCGCGGCTTTCGCGACAGCTGCCAGGCATTGTTGGTATCATCCTGCTTCAGGCATGCACAAGCCCGCAATGAAGCGGGGCGTTGTTTTTTGCACTCATCCCTGGTACTCATCACCCCCTCCCCAAGAGACCGCCAACCGGGCGATGTCTTGTTTGGCTCGAGTCACGGACGCGAGATCGGCACCGACCACTTCCCAGCGGGCCAAGCCGTCTTCACTCTGAGAAATCCGCTGGCAGACCTGGAGCCAGTCGCCCGAGACCGGGGTTGCCGCATCAACCCGAAAGGGCAATCCCCGCCGCATCAGCGTGGCCTCCAACGGGGTCCCGTCCGCCATGCAGTGCGTGGTCGCCGCGCCTTGACTTTCAAAGTGCTCCTGGACGGCCTGCAAGGCCTCGGCCCGCTGGGCTGGGTGGGCAAATCGGTAACTCCATTCGCGAGCACGGGCCGTCGTGGCCTGACGTTCCAATAAGTGCTCGACCCGAGCGCGCTCGCGGTGCCAGACACGAGCGGCCAGCAGCGCGATGTACAGCGTGTTTTCCGTGCAGAAGCGCTGCCCCCGGCGGGAAAACACGGTGTAGAAATGAGCCGATTCTTCCACCGCGCCTAACCGATCCGGTACCGAATACAGCTGCTCCTTGATCTGCGAATGCCCGTTGCGGATGATGTCCACCGCCAGACCGGAACGCGCCATTTCGATCACGGCCAGCGGATTGGATTTCAAATCCGCATAGACGCCCTGACCCTGCCCGGCGAAATGACGTTGGATCTCCGGCAGGAGGGCGGCATACACGAAACTGGACGACAGATAGCAACCATCGCCGTGGTAGAAATCGATGCGATCCCCGTCGCCATCGAAGAAATTCGCCAAATCGCATTCGCCTGACTGGAACGCGGCCAAGCCCGACCGAATCACGTCCTGTTTGACCGGATTGGGATCGCCCAAGGGGAAGCGACCATCGGGGACGAAATGCTCCGCCAACAACGTGGCGCCCGCCTGTTCGAGGCCCAGCATCATCTCCCGCCCGGCTGCACCATGCAGATAATCCTGAAAGATCCGCAGACCACGCAGTTCGCCCACCTCGACCTCGGCTAACTCCCGGCTGAACGTGAGGTATTCGCTCATCCGGTCTACCGCAACCACCTTTCCTCCCGAGACCGCTCGACCCCCCGTGCCGGCCTGGTACAGTCGCCGGATCGCGTCCAGACCCCCATCGGGGCCGATGGCGGCAGCGATCGGACGCAAACCGGGACCGATGATCTTCTGCCCCGTATCCCCTGCCGGGTTGTGCGAAGCGCCGATCATCACCCCCGCCGCCTCGGGATAGCAGCTGGCGACGAAATAGAAATAACACGTCGAGCAGGGCCCCGGCAGGTACAGCACCGTCATGCCCGCCTGACGAAAGGTGTCGGCCACCAGGGTCAGCGACTGCGGTCCCGCCTGCCGCGCGTCATGGGCCAGCAACACACAGTCCGTCTGCAACACTTCGCGAAAATACTGGGCTTCCGCCGCCGCCAGGCGTTGCAGCAAATCGGGCGATAACTGGACCGCCGGAGTGCGGATGTCATAGGCCCGGAACATCGACAGATTCAGAGCATCCCCCATGGACTGGCGGCCCTCCGTTCGCTCGGGAAAAAAACTCGAGATCCCTCAGAAATCAGCCCAAACTCCCCAGCCGATCCGACGCTCGGTCCGGTCGTACCACTCGTACTGATCGCTCTTGCCCTGGAAAAACTGGACTCCTGTACGCAGCAGGGAGCCGCGAGCGTAACGCCGCCAAGCCCACCCGGCCTGCACCACCCAATGCCCCCCGAAATCCACCTCCTCACGCAAATGAGCGTTCAAGGCGGCAAACGGAGCCCCTCGCATCCCCGTGTCTTCCGCCGGAGCCCAATCGGCACCGAATTGAAACTCCCACGGCTCCGCGCCATCATCCACGCTGAAAGCATAAGCCGTTTCGGCATACAACCGCAAACGCTCCGTCCAAAAATAACCGGCCGCCAGCACCCACGCATCCCGTACGTAATTCACTCGCCGAAGTTCCTCCGGAGGTGTCATCAGAATGTACTCATCCCCCAGATGGGCACTAATATGGTAGTAGCCGGTCTTGAACTGCCATGGACCACCCGCCCAGGTTATCGGAAAACTGAACCGAAAATCGCTGGAAAGCAACGGAGCACTCTTCGAAATCGGATCCAAGCGGGCTTGAGTGCCACCTTCGATATCGATCTGCCAACCCTCCGGGCGAAGGGAATCGCACGTGCCATAACGCAAGAGGCCCAACCGGCCACCCAAAGCTGTGTCCCACAACGTGCCCTCACGTCGGTCCCAATTCAGATAGGAAGCAAAACGGCTTTCCTTCTGCCCTGCCAAATAGGATCGATACATCAATCCCGCCGGCATGACCTGCCAATGCCAATCCTCGCCGTGAAACGGCAGCTCGGCATCGATCCATTCCCGAACACGCGTGCAACGAGGTATCTGGTTGCGGAGCCGCGTAGGAATGTGCCAAAATGAGGGACCCTCTTCTGACCACGGAGCACTCGGGTCATCCATGGGCTCCGGGGGCCCCTCGCTTTGGCCGGGACTCGACGTGGGGTTCCAAACCAACCGGACGGAATTCTCCGGCTCGGAAATGAGAGTCACGGGCATCGCCGGCAACAAGGTCTTCCCCGAGTCCGCTTCGGTCCTCAACGCAGGCTTAAAATCGGCGGTCCAATCCACTTCCGAAGTCGGAGACGAGGCGGTTGAACCGATCAGCGGAGAAAGCCGTGCCGACAGCGGATCGGCGGCCACCATTTGCCGGGTTAGACAACTGACCCCAATTACAAATACCAAGATCCGACCCACGGTTGCCCAATCACGGTCGGTCCCTCCAACCAAAACGCAAAAACTTCGCATCTAGGTTCTCCACCAGCAGTCTCCAGGCCAGCCGGCGCAATACGACGGCCATAATCTGCATAACCCCATTCTAAGTCCCTTGTCGGCATCAGCCGTGTAATGCAACCAACGCAGTTGCTGACCAATCTCTGAACCGATACCCTCTCTGCCGCAAGATCCTTAGAATCGTCAACCTCGATTAGGGCGAACACAGACAAAGCCCACCTCACGCTCCGAGCGGGACATGCGGGTGGCTGTCGAATCGAAGAGTGAATCGGGATGCAAGAGTCGTAGCCGCGATTGTAGTAGGGACACATTCCCGAGAGAAGATGATTTTTCCACGCTAAACCCGGGGATTTGCCGAATCCCCGCGTCGCAAAACCGGCGTACTGGCTTCAGTTCACCCAGTAGGGGGATTCCTCTTCCTCGCCGGGCTCCGGCCAAATGTCGCCCAAGTGAATGAGGGGCGCTGTCCACTGACCCATCCGATCGGCCGCCTCGACGGTCCAACCAGCTCGTAAACGATGGGTCCTCTCGCTCCATTTCTCCCGAATGCGGGCCGTACGCTGACGGATCTCCGCCGGGGTCGGATCAATCGATTTCGGGCCTCGGGTTCCCATGATAATCCCTTCCTGAATGCTGGATACCATTGCCGCCATGGGATGATTCCCAAACGCCACGGTGACAATCTGTGACGTCTACCCAACCACTCGCATACGGCGCGCCAAACGATTCCAACTCAAGAAGAGAACGCAAGCATCGAGTCTATGTTCTTTCCACGAAACAACTTAGGGTTACGAACGCTGTGCAGCTCGGGAGCGGGCCATCCCGAGGAAACGAGCTGGTCGTGTGGCGAAACAGAACACCACCCCAAAAAGAGTGTATTGTTTCGCAGCACCAGGGCAACCGGAGATTGTTCGGTGGCTCGACGGTTGGTTTCCCCACGTGGCCCCTGGATCTCCCACATGGCCCGGCATCTGCGAGGTCGGGTTGGGGCTTGTACCGATTTTTTTTAAGCCCGGAAGGGTCAATCTAGTGCCGCAGATCAGAATTGACGTTACATAACACGATTCTCCCGGATGCCCCCGGCTTGCCCGGGGGAGGGATCACGTTCTTCGCTATCTCCGCCCGCTCCCCTTGTTTCTCTTGGGTGGCCCGGCTTGCCCAGGGGGCGTTTCACGCATTAGCAAGGAGCGTAAACATCCCCCGGGCGAGCCGGGGGCATTCGATT
>SLMF01000029.1 GCA_007133715.1 Planctomycetaceae bacterium | reverse complement strand
TGCCCATATCCTTCAAGAAGTACCGCCCGTCCCGGCAGAGCAACTGCGCGTGATAGCGGCTGACACGCCCGGCTTCCCGCATCACGATGTTGCAGTCGGCATAGCGACCGATCGTGGTGGTTTCCTTGGTCAGCTCGTAAACCGTCCCCACCTCGGGACCATGTTCCATGTATAAGTACGCCATCGAAGAGCTTCTTTGATCCCTCGAATTCGCTGTTTGGACCCGGAACCCGTGGTCCGGTTCCGGTAGCAATCGGGCCCCGGCAAAAGGTCGATTCTAAGTCCATCCCTACGATGCCGTCAAGCTGGCGAACCCCCGGGCGCGTCGCAGGCCAAAAAACCAACGCCTCGCCAGCAAGCAACCGCTGCGGCAGCCCTGGGACTGGAAACGGCGATGAGCCTGCGTTATCGTGAGTTGTGTCGGTTCCGTCTCCCGATTTGTTTCTCGAATTTGTTTCTCGAACGAGGGCGCCATGCGATTCATTCAGATCATCCGTCTGGGTCTCAGCCTGCTCCTGCTGTTGCTGTCCCAGGGTGTCCCCGCCAACGGGGATGACCCGCGGGAATCCCCCGATCCGAACCATGCGGTGCTAGACATTGCCGACCGCGAGGTGTTGGGAGAGGGACTGTACGGGCGTCTGGTGCTGCACCAGCAGACCCAGTACTTCTATTTCGTTGAAAACATGCGGCACGGCCATGGGCAGGGTGAACGGTTCACACTGTGGCGACGCGGCAGCGAAGAATCCGATTGGCAGGCCCGGCCCTTGTTCCGCGACCATCACCCGGGAATGGTCTCCCTGTTGCCGCTGGACGACGGCTCCTACCTCTTCTTGTATGTTGATCGCAAGGACGAAAGCGATCGGTCGGTGCACCTGGTGCGTGTGGACGAGGAGCCGGTGACGCTGTTTTCTTTCCAAGACAATAGGGGCGTCCTAAATCCCGCAATGGACAGGTTTCCTTGCGGTGCGTTGCATGTGCTGATTCCGGATCGCACCGGCCGCACGGTCCGCCGTTTTCTGATCGATTTGGCCCAAGGTGACGCGGAACGCTTGCCGGACATCGAGACGCCTCGCGGCGGGGCTCGGATCTATAGCCGCTACCTGCAAGGGAATCGCTTGATCGTTCCCTTGGCTGTCACGGAACAGCTGCATCTGCTGGTGATCGATGTGACCGATCACCGCCATGAACTGCGGCAACTGGAGAGCTTTACCTCCCACAGCGGCGAACCGCCCCGAAATATGGCATTGAGCTTTTCCGAAGAACTCGACCAGTTTCTTTTGGTCTACCTGCGGCCGGCCGAGTTTTCGGACCGAAGCGGGCGGCAGGGGCCGCGAACCGGTCTGGTGGGCCAGATCGTTCTCCGCACCTTGACCTCCGACACCCTGGAACCGATCGCCGCCACGGTCATCGGGGGTTTCTCCGCAGAGGAAGCGGCGACCCATAACTTTACGAGCCAGCCGCTGGGTAGCCGGGAAGTGGTGCTGGCAACCACCACGGTCGACCGCGTCCATGTGCGGCATTTGACCGGCCGCTATGAAAACTACACGGGGGCTTGGTTGACCCGCTGGCGGGTGAACTCGGATGGCAGGGCGGAACGGGTGGCGAAACGAGAAATCGAGCCCTTCTATTCTGCGAATATGGTGGCTGCGGGGGATGGGCAACTACTGTTTTCGTATAACTTGGCCCGCCCCGGAGCCCCGCGGGTGATCGCGCGGATTGCCGCGACGGTCAACCACGAGCCCCGTGAATAACGACCAAGAAATCAGGGTGGGGGCTCGACGGCTTATGTGGTACGATACCAAGCTGCCGCGGGACAACGTGCTGCCAAGGAGGCTCGAACCGGTATGGAATACCAAAAATCATTCAGGGAAGGCGGGCGGGCCTGCTGCCTGCTCTTGGTGGTGGTCTTGTACGTTATCGGGCTTGCGATTTGGAGTCCCCTGTTTCTGGTTTGGCCCCGACGCTACGCCGGGCTGACATTTCCTCAAACCGTAGCCGTCCGATTCCTGCTCGTCCGCCATATCTGGACCACCCTGTTGGGGTTGCCACCCCAACACTGCGAACACGGGTTTTCTGGAGAGCGGCGAGACTTTGAGCGGCGAGACTTCACGCGGCGGCGGCGTTAGCTCCCGGATGAACCGACGCATTGCGGGAGGTAACCAACGCGCGGTGGCGTCGAGCAGTACGCCGGGTGCAACACCCTCCCGAGTGGGGAAAGCTATCCCGAAGCCACCTTGCCGATCGGCTGGCCGATGGCTCGTCGCAACCGCGCTCGAGCTCGGCTGAGTGTCGGTCCGATCGTGTTTTCGGGCACTCCGATTTCCGCACTGATTTCGCGGTAGCTCTTGCCCTCCAAATGGTATAGCCGGATCACTTCGGCCTCGGCCCCCTTCAGCACCCGCAACAGAGCTTGAACCTCCTCGCGGTCTTCCAGACGGCTCTCCGGTTGACGGCTGTTGGTTTCCGCATTCTCCACCGCCTCGCCCATCACACGGCAGCGGCGCAAACGGGCTTGGTCCTTCAGCAATTCCCGGACAATCACGCGGCGAGCCACCACGGTCAGATACGTCGTCAAACTGCTCTCTCCGCGAAAGCGTCGCAGGACGGAATAGTTGTCACGAATCAAAGCCGTGAAGAATTCGGCCGCCAGATCTTCCTCGTCCTCGCGAGTCAAACTTAGCGAGCGTGTGCGGGCCGTGTGGCGAATAACATGCATCACGAGCCCAACAAAACGGTCGACAAAGTCCTCCCAAGCATGGGGTTTGCGGTGAATGCACCGCTGAAGGAGCCGGCGGTCGATTTCGGAGAGTACCACGAGTCTTCTACCTCAACAGAGTGTCTGAATCACTGCGGCAATGGACTCCATGCTACCTGTTTGCTGCAACGTCCATACCACGCCTCGGATCGCTGCAATCGCTCCCTCCATGTTGGATTCTAGGGAGGAGCCCCCTAGGAAGCAAGACGAATATTCGCCGACAGCAGCTTTATGGGGGGGTCTTGGCGGGGTATCTCCTCGCCCACTCCTGTATTTTGACGCATTCCTGTACGAAAGAGTTCACCCCAAGCGGGCGCCGCCGCGCGGGACGCACCGCCGACGCTTGACATTCGCCCCCCCGCTGACTAGGATGCGCTCCGTTGGCAACCCGCGCGATGGGAGTCGTGTCGGTTCCGTGTCCACTGAAAGGCCCGAACCAAAACCGCGTGGGACTCGGAGTTCCCGACCCCGATAGACGGTTTTGTGAGAGCCACTCAGGTTGCTTCTGCGGTTTTTCGGTTTCGCACCCTTGCTTCCCCGGAAGGAGTGTTTCTTCGATGCCTCATGTTGTTGCCGAACCCTGCAGGGACTGTAAATACACGGATTGTGTGGTCGTTTGTCCGGTGGAATGCTTCTATGAGGACGAGCGGATGGTGTACATCAATCCGGACGATTGCATTGACTGTGAAGCGTGCGTGCCAGAGTGCCCGGTCGAGGCGATTTTCCACGAGGACAACCTCCCGGACGAGTGGGCCGAGTACCGGCAGCTGAATGCGGAGAAGATCGCCACGTGTGCGCAAATAACGGAGAAGAAGCAGCCGCTGGCCGAACCCTAACGTTGTCGGGTGCGGCGGTCGGGGCAATCACGACGGTGATTTGGCTGGCCCTCCCCTCGCTGTGGGTTCTGGCCGCCGATGCTGGCTCGCGGGTCGGCGGGTGGCAGCTGGAGTCCTTGACCCGGTCCGATGGGACGCGGTATGCGGGTTTGATCTTGTCCGAGGGTGGCTGCGAGTGGGAGTTTGCGGAGATTGTCCAGCCGCCCGGGCGGCCGATGTTTGCCGTCATCCGGCCGTTAGACCCGGCCGAGATCGCGTCGGTCGAACGTTTGGAAGGGGCCCCGAGACGCCAGCTGCAGGATCGTTTCGCACGCTTTCGGGCACGGGCTCGGATCGAAGCCGGCCGGATGCGAGACGTGCAACTCGAACCGGCCGATACGGAACAGGGCCCCGGTTGGACCTATCCCGGAACGTGGTTTCGGCTGGAAAGTACCGCCGATGAGGAGATGACTCGCCGCACTGTCGTGCGGGTCGAGCAAATCTTCCGGGCGTATCGGCAGGTGTTGCCGGCGCTGCGTGAGCCGAATCAAGCGGTAAAGATCACGCTTTTCGGTGAAATGCAGCAGTATCGGCGGGTGCTCGAGGACTGGAACCTGGACATCGCCAACCCGGCGTTTTATTCTCCCTCGCACAACCGGATCGTGGTCGGCACCGATCTGAACGTTTTCTCCCAGCGATTGCAGCAAATCCGCGACCAGCACGCGGCCGTCCGCCGGAAATATGAACAGTGGGCGGAGACGTTCCCGACTCGTTTGGCCGAGGTGGCGTCCGAGCTGCGAACGCGAGGTTACGATGCGGGGGAGATCGAGTTGGAGACCCGGGCGCGCCGCGCCGCCTGGGAACGTGAATTCGCCACGGCCCTCTCGCGGCTCGAAGTGGCCGAACGGAGGAACTCCGCGCGGTTTGCAGAAGTCACCCGCCAGTCGCTGGCCCGCCTGTACCACGAGGCCTTTCACGCTTATGTGGAAAACTACGTTTACCCGCGTGACTCGCATCCGATGCCCAAGTGGTTGGACGAGGGCCTGGCCCAGATCTTCGAGACCGCACAACTCGATGGCGATACGCTCCGCATCGACGCGCCCGATCCCGTCCGGCTCGCTCAACTGCGGGAACTGCTGCAGGAATCGGCAACAGGCGGTATCGCGAAGCTGTTAAATGCCCCGGATGACCAGTTTTTGACCCTGCACGAGGGCGATGCGGGACACCGCTTGTATCTGTATGCTTGGGGTCTGGCGTGGTATTTGATTTACAATCAGAATCTGCTGTACGGCGACCGCTTGGACCGCTATGTGATCAACCCGGACGGACGGGAGCCCGTTGCCCGTTTCAAGGCGCTGATCGAAATGCCCTTGGACGAGTTCGAGACGGCGTGGCGACACGCGCTGCTGAGCTTGACGCAACCGGGAAGGGCCGTGCGAAACGGGTAGCGGCCGCAGACACCGTGGGGGACCACGGAACCGCAAGGGATGCATGTGATGGAAAGACACTTGGTGTTCTTATCGATTCCCGCGTTGCGGGATCGCGACTTGGCGCGAATGCCCCATCTGACCTCGTTGATGGCCGGGGGGTCCAAACAGCCGCTGACCCCCAGTTTCCCGTGTGTCACCTGGCCGGTCCAAGCGAACATGCTGACCGGCAAATTGCCGGCGCAACATGGCGTGGTGGCCAACGGCTTTTACTGGCGCGAATCGCGTGAGGTCGAGATGTGGACGGCCTGGAACGAGAAGATCCGCGAGCCTCAGATTTGGGA
>SLMF01000616.1 GCA_007133715.1 Planctomycetaceae bacterium | reverse complement strand
CGGGCCAGCGTCCCAACCGACGAAGATGCGTGCGAAAGACTTACCCCTTTAAGCGGGTCCTTGTTTTCTTTTCGTTTCCTGTTGCAGGGAAAGAACCGTTGATGCAACCCCTTCCTGATGTTTCCGGGCCTTCGGCCCATTTTCGGTTTCAGGCGAGCGACGAACGTGATACACGGCGACTGGGCGCGGCATTAGCCGATGTCCTGCCCCCCGGCACCACGGTCGGTTTGATCGGCACGTTGGGTGCGGGCAAGACGCGGTTGGTCCAGGCCATCGCGGCCGCCTGTGGCATCCCGCCGGAACAGGTGCTAAGCCCCACCTTTGTTCTGTGCCAGCCCTACCAAGGTAACCGTACGCTCTATCATTTGGACGCCTATCGATTGAACGATGACGACGAGTTTCTCGAGTTGGGTCCGGAAGAGTATTTTGAATCCGAGGCCCTGACGCTGATCGAATGGTCGGATCGCGTGGCAGCCTGCCTGCCTCCGGACCGGGTCGAGATCCGGATCGAAGTGGTCGGCGAACAGGCGCGCGATTTCGAACTCACCGCCTGGGGGAGCGACTACCATGGGCTTTCCCGGCAGTTGGCTGCGGCTATTCGCGAACAAGGTGGTGGCGTAGAATAAGGGGAGCGTGCTGCGTTTTCCCGGAGCACGTGCGAAATTCGATGCGAAGTGGGCCGGATGGTCGCCGGCTGATCCGCCGCAAGCGGCGGATTGGCGGGAGGAAAGTCCGGGCTCCGCAGGACAGGGTGGTCGGTAACGCCGACCCGCCGCAAGGCGCGGGAAAGTGCCACAGAGAACAGACCGCCGATGGCCCGCGGCTCTACGGATCGCGGGATCAGGCAAGGGTGAAACGGTGCGGTAAGAGCGCACCAGCAGCCGGGGTAACCCGGTTGGCTCGGTAAACCCCACCCGGAGCAAGACCAAGCAGGGAGCAGGCGGCTTGAGGGCTGCCGCGAGTCGGTCCGGTTCGCTAGCGACTCCCGGGTCGGTCGCTCGAGGCGCCGAGCAATCGGCGTCCTAGATAAATGACCATCGCCTCGTGATGTACGAGGGCACAGAACCCGGCTTACAGGCCCACTTCGCTTTTTCGCCTGCCGTTTCGCCGCATTGCGAGCCGTCGAGGCCCGGCGGGCTACGAGGGGTGTCCGCCGATTTGTTCTGCCAACACAGCGGCGCCCACCAGGTTGGCGTTCAGTCCCCGTTCGTCGATGATCGACGGGCGCATGTAGCTCATGATTCCCATCGCACCCAGACGGGCTTGAGCCGAGGGGCCGAAGTAGGGCAGGGCATAGGACGGTTTGCCACCCAAACAGATCGGTACCCCCTCGGGCAACCCGTCTTGGCGAGCCCGGCGGATCAATTTGTGGGCCGCCCGAGCCAATATCCGACCGAACAGCCGATCCGTGGTCACCGCCGGCTCCACCCGCAGATTGCTCAATTTACTGATGTGCTGGCCCGCCACGGCAAGGTCCTGCATCTGCTGCGTTTCTTCGAGGTCCAGGAACCGCTGGTAGAAATCGTCTTCGCCCACCACCGCTCGGAACAGACGGCAACGGCCGGGCCCCGACAAGACGACCTCGGCCCGAATCGTATCCTCCCGGCCGTCCGGGCCCGTCAAGAGACCATTAGGAGGGGCAAGTTCGTCGATCAACAGCTGCTCGAAACGCTCGTAAGAAACGCCAAACTGGTAGAACAAGGTACGCAGCATCAACTTGTCCAAACCGATCGAATAGCCCGGCTCGTTCGTCGGATGCAGCGAGGCATCGACGCGATTCCAATCGAGGGAGGGAAAGCGGACGGTGCCGGCGGCGTCGATCCACGCGCCGCCCCACCCCCCGCCGAATACCCAGTACAACAACTCGGTCCGCAGCACCGACCACTCGGCAAGACCCCCCAGATTAGCGTCGTTGTCGATCCCGACCGGCCTGCCCGTCGCGGAACTCAGCGTCTCCGGCAGGTTGTGACCATCCAAGTACGTCAGATTCACCGCCAAACGATAGCTGCCGTCCGAACACAGCAACCCGGGCGTGGCCACCCCGATCCCCCGGACCTGCGACATGGCCAATTCGTTCTCGGCCAACAGCCGATGCACCGCTGCCAACAGGTGCTGAACAAAGTGCTCGTAATCGTCGCCAAACTGACTGCGGGGGAAAACCCCTCCCGCAATCTGGTTGTGTGGCCCGCAAAACAAACCCATCTTCACGCCTTGTCCGGCACCGATGTCGAGGGCAATGCAAAGGTTTTCCATCGTCCTACCTGACCTATAATTAATAAAACCGTTGTGAACCGCCATCTCCAGTTACTTGCCGCTTCGGCTGAGCACTCTCGATCCCACACGGAAGCCGACCGCGATTCTGCTTCATCTTAAGCACGCCACGCGTCGCGTCCATCCATGACTCATGAAATCGCTAAACTGCTGCTCGAACACGCCGACACGTTTCTGAACCGCACGCAAGCGGTGCAAGCTGCGATGGACTTGGGCATGCCGCTGCACGCAATCCGAGACTACCTGGATTGGCTGGACGCGATTCGCGGCTCGCAAGCTTGGCGGCCAGCAGATCGCGGTTGCCAGGACGAGTCGCGTGATTGCAGGTAGCCCCATGTTACCCCAAACCCCCAGACTCAATACGGGTCGTACTTTTGTTTTAAGATACGAAAAGCGGGCGAATTATTCCGGTATTCCCAAGCATGCTGGCGGTAACGGTTAAATCCGTCGAACTAAGGAGATGGATTCCGCGCTGCCTGGCAGCGAGCCGAATGACAACGCATTGAATTCCGGGGGATGGAGCATGGACTGGCGAGCAAGCAGATTGGGGCCCGCGACATGGATGATCGTAGCGGCTCTGCTCGTGGTATCACAGGCGGTCGGTTTGCCGCAGAGCGCGGCCCAGCCGCCCAGCCGGGCTGTTGTGAGCGGCTACTGCCCCTCGACAGAGCCTCTCTTGGAGACCTATTGTGGACAGAGCCTGTTCTGGCACGACCCGTGTGGCAGCAGCTACCGCGAACCGCACTACCGGCCGGTACATGACAGCATGGCGGCTCCTTCCTGGTACGCCAGCCAGGAGTTTGTGCCCCTGTTCCGCAACCAGCGTGGTTCGCAAGTCTTCCAGGCGATTGCGTTTGAACAGGTGGAAGACGTCTTCGACAACGATGATAATCTGATCGACACGATCACGAGCTATCGTCGAGAAGCCGTGCTGGGCACAAACGATTTCGATACCGACTTCAATGCGGGCATCCGGTTAACGCTGGGCCGCGCCCTGGGCGATTGGTACCGGCTGGAAGGATCGTACCTGGGCCCGTACGAATGGTCGGACTGGGCTTCGGTTCGCTATTCGCCTCAAGCGCCTGCATTCGGGTTGTTGTCGCCTTTCAGCAATTTTGGGGATCCCGACGGACCTTCCGGACTGGGCGACTTACTGGATACGGAATTTGCACCCAATCCCCTCTTCGACTTCAACGACTACGCGCGGATCGATTTTCGTTCGCGGATGAATGACGGCCAAATCAATCTCCGACGGCGGGTGCGCATGGATTCCGAACAGCGTTTGCGTTCCGAAACTTCCTGGCTGCTCGGACTGCGGTATATGAACATCGGCGAGCGGTTCGGTTACCATGCCACATCGCCACTACCAGATCGCGATCCCGTCAGCAGAGACGTCTGGACCGAAAACAAGATGTTCGGTATCCAGATCGGTACGCTCTCGCAATTCCTGGTGGTGGATCGGGGCTGGATCGACTTCGAGATCAAGGGCGTGATGTTCTTCAACGATGCCTCGAATCGCATCGAGACCCAGTTCGGTCCGGAGCCGGTCTGGGTCAGCGAAGCGGACCAGGAGCGTACGGCGTTTATGGGCGACCTGTCCTTAAACTTCAATTACCAATTCGCCCCGTCCTGGACCTTCCGCGCGGGATACAACGGCATGTGGTTGACCGGTCTGGCGCTGGCTTCCGAAAACTTCCTGGTGGAAGGTGATCCGCTGATCGGCGATCATCGCGGTTCACTCGATCACAGCGGACGTCTGGTCTACCACGGCCCCAGCCTCGGGCTGGTCTTCGTCCATTGAGTCATTGGTCATTGGTCTCACTGCTCGGCGAGGGTCTCCCGACCCCTCACTGCTCGGCGAGGGTCTCCCGACCCCGCCTCACTGCTCGGCGAGGGTCTCCCGACCCCGCCGAAACGGCCGACCGAAGGTCTCCTCTAAAATGAGTTGTCATCGGTCATCGGTTATCGTTCTGGCATCAGGTCGTACTCGTACTCAGGCGTCAGCCGGTACTCGTACTCGTACTCGTACTCGAACGGGTCATTTTCCGGTGGCCAGCATGGGGAGGGTGGAGGCCAAGTAGTAGGCTTGGGGCGAGTTCAATTCGAACCAGGTGGCCAAATCCAACTCTCGCGGCAGACCCGTACCTCGGGCAGTCCAGGGCAGGTCCAGCAAGCCGGGCGGCCGGTGGTATTCCACGACCCGCGCCGTTTCTTCATCCAGCCCGGCCATTTCCAAGGCCCGTTCGATCGCCGCTTCCAGAAACCCGATCTCGTCGACCAGTCCGAATTCCTTGGCCTGCTCGGCGGTGAAGATCTCCCCGGTGGCCAAGGCTTCCAAGGCCTCCGGGTCCTCGCGAAATCGTGGCCGCCCCTGGCGAATGATGTCCTTGAAACGCGTCATCGCCGCCCCCAAATACGTCTGCAGGATCTCACGCTGGTCCTCCGACAAGGGGCGCGTCATGCTCAACATCCGCTTGTTCGGATGGCTGGCCAGCGAATCATCCTGAATGTCAAAACGCTGCAACAAGCCGCTCAGGTCGTAGTAGGGGATCACCACGCCGATCGAGCCCGTGGTGGTGGTCGGTTCTGCGAAGATCGTACCGGGTTGCTCGCCGACGGCCATGGCCACATAATAGCCGCCGCTGGCCGCAATTCCCCCCATACTGACGACCAGCGGGATATCTTTCTCCTCCCGCAGCTTCTGCAGATGGTGATGGATGTAATCCGAACCGGTGATGGTTCCGCCGGGGGAGACGATTCGCACGACGACCGCTCGGACCTGATCATCATCCATCGCGTGATTGATCTGGCGCCGCACCGGTTCGCCGTCCATGATGGCACCGGTAACGGAGATGATGGCAACTTTGTCCCGGGCCTGTTTGGCACCCGAATAGTAGCGTTCGCGAACCCCCTCGCTTCGACTAAAGTATTGGCGGAGAGCGACGGATTGGCCGATCAGGACCATCAGACTGATGCCGAAGGCGAACCAGCCCAGCCAGGCAAGCACCCGTTGCAGGCGACTGGCACCGCAGTTCACCACGACTTGGGGAGTGGGCGAATGGACGAGGGAAGCGGGGATGGGTTCCCCATGAGGGGCTGGTTCGGGGCCTTGTTCT
>SLMF01000273.1 GCA_007133715.1 Planctomycetaceae bacterium | reverse complement strand
CGGTGACCATGACCGCCGAAGCCCTGGTTTGCCGACTCATGCTCTTTCCGCAGCGGCGAGATGCCGCGATCGACGAGGCGGTCGAGTCGCTGATGCACGAGTTGCCGGGCAGCGAGGGACCTATGAATCTCTATTACTGGTACTACGCCACCATGGCCCTGTTTCAGATCGGCGGCCCGGCGTGGGAGACCTGGAACGAGCGGCTGCAGCACCAGCTGCTGGCTGCACAAGCGACCGAGGGGGCGGGGGCCGGCAGTTGGCCGCCGCACACGGTCTGGGGCAGTTACGGAGGACGCGTCTATTCCACGGCAATGGCCGCCCTCTGCCTGCAAGCCTATTACCGCTACCTGCCCCTCTGGGAAGACGGCCGCTTCTAAGAGGCCCTCACGAAACCGCGTCGGTTCTCGGCGCTGCCGAAGCTGAACGGCGCAGCCCGCTCAGGAAGCGCTTTCGGCTCGGCGTGGCGTTTCGCCCAGCATGGCGATCACGTCGCGGGCGACTTCTTCCACACTCTTGTAGGATACATCGATACTCTGCCAGCCCTGGCGTGCGGCCAGGCGAGCCGCCTCGTTCAGCTCGCGGCGAATCGCATCTTGATCGGTGTAGTCGCCGAACGGACCCGAGCCCAAGACCCGCACCCGCTCGCGACGAATGCTCTGCAGCCGCCGGGCATTCATCGTCAGCAGCACCACCCGGCATTTGTCTACTTGTAGCAGTTCTTCGGGCGGTTCCCGGCCGGGCAAGAGGGGATAGTTGGCCGCGCGAATTCCGCGGTACGCCAAGTAGAAGCAGGTGGCACTCTTGGCCACCCGGGAGGGTCCGATCAACACCACATCGGCCAGCTCCAGCTCGCGCGCCGCACAGCCGTCGTCGTGCGCGAGCGTGAAATTGACCGCGTCGACCCGCTCGTAGTACTCGCGTTTCAACTGGTAAGACAAGCCCGGTTGGCGCCGTGGCGCCCGCCCCAGATGGTCGTTCAAAGCCGAGAGGACGGGGCCGAGGATATCCACCGTCGGTACATGCTCGATCTGCGTTTGGCGAGCGACGGCTTCCCGCACTTTCGGATCGACCAGGCTGTGGAACAGGATCGCGCCCGCTGCGGCAGCCTCTTGGACCACCTTCACCGCTGCGGTCACCGAGCGGATTTTGGGACGTTGGACGATATCTACCTCGGGGGCGTCGAATTGGGCCAGACCGGCCTGGACCACCTCCTCGACCGTGCGACCCGTGGAACCGGACATCACGAAAACCGTTCGCTGGCTTTCTTTTTCGCCTTTTTCCGTATCGCTCATCAGGACCTCGCGATCAACCGCTGCTGGAGCAGCTGCAAGAGACGTTCGGCCACCTGGAGTTTCGAGCCGGCAAATGCGGCGACCAGCTGCCCCCCGCGATCGATGACCTCGACCTCGTTGCGCAGCGAATCCATGGCTTCGGGGCCGTTCAATACCATCAGATCACAGGACTTCTTTTCCAGTTTCGCCAAGCCGCGGAGCCGCGAATCTTCGGTTTCCAAAGCGAACCCCACAATCCACTGCTCGGATCGCTTGGTCTGGCCCAACGAGGCCACCACGTCCGGCGTTTCGATCAGCTGCAGCTGCAACGGCTGACCCGTCTTGGCGATTTTTTGGGAGGCCACTGCCCGCGGCCGATAATCGCAGGGCGCTGCCGCCGCAATCAGGCCGTCACACAGCGGGAAACATCGCTGACAAGCCGCCAGCAACTCCTCCGTCGAGACCACGCGAATCAGTTCGACACCCGCCGGATACTCCAATTCGACCGGGCCACTGATCACCACCACTTCGTGCCCCTGAGCCACCGCCGCCCGTGCCAGGGCAGACCCCATGCGGCCACTGGAGCCGTTGCTGAGATAACGGACCGGATCCAGATACTGTCGGGTGGGACCGGAGGTGATCAGGATACGCGCCACGGGACCGACCCCCGTTCACATGGATTTCAGCAGGTTTTCGATCGCGGCGAAAATGGTTTCGGGGTCGGCCATCCGCCCGGTCCCCTGCGCCCGGCAGCTGAGCCAACCTTCGCTCGGGTCGACAAAATGCACGCCATCCGCCCGCAATTGTCGCACGTTACGACAGACGGCGGCTTGATTCCACATCACCGTGTTCATCGCCGGGGCCAGCAGGACCGGTCCGGGAAAGGCCAGGTACAGCGTGCTGAGCAAGTCGTCCGCCAGCCCGTGCGCCGCTTTGGCCAAGAAATTGGCCGTCGTCGGGGCAACACACATCAGCCGGGCCCGATGGGCCAGCGACACATGGCCCCCCAACGGATGCTCGGGATGATCGAACAAACCCGTACCGACCGCCCGCCCCGTCAACGCTTCAAACGTCGTGGGACCGACAAAACGGGTGGCTGCCCGGGTCATCACCACCGTCACCCCGGCACCCGCCTGCACCAAACGGCTGACCAAGGCGGCCGTCTTGTAGGCCGAGATGCCCCCGGTGACACCGACCAGCAGTTCGTGCCCGTTCATACAATATCAAAGTCCGGAGCTTCCATGCTGATCGCTGGCTCGCCCGTGACCCGTAACTCGTTTTCCGTATCCAGGTAGATCTTGTCCTGCAGGATCTCCTGCAACACGACCGACATCTTGTCCTCGGTCGAAATCCCGGGAATCAACGGCCGACTGCCACGATTCAGCTGCACCAGCCGCTTCTGGATCAGCGTCGAGAGCTTGAACCGCCCGCCGACTTTGTTGACAATGGCTTCTTCTTTCAGTTCTTCATGCATCAGCTGGTTTCTCCCACCTCTGCCTGCAAGATTTCACAGATTTCCTGCACCGCTCGATCAACCGTGTCGTTGACGACCCGGTGACGATAAGATGTCTCTCCGATCCGGAATTCCTCGTCGGCGGTGTCCAAACGGCGGCGGATGGCTTCTTCCGCATCCGTGCCCCGCGTCCGCAACCGCCGTTCCAACTCGGCTCGCGAGCCGGGGTCCACGAAGACGGTCACCGCCTCGGGGCACTGTTCCAGTACGGCCAAACCGCCCTGGACGTCGATTTCCAAAATGACCGAATGCCCGCGAGCCAAACCCGCCTCGACCTCCTCACGCAATGTGCCGTACCAGTGTCCCGCACCAAATACTTCTTTGCACTCCAGGAACTCACCCGCCTCGCGCCGACGAAGGAACTCGTCCCGGCTGAGAAAATGGTAGTCCGTCCCGTCCCGCTCGCCCGGACGGGGAGAACGCGTGGTCGCCGATACACTCAAATGCACCGGCAACCGGCTCTGCTCCAGCAACCGGCGTACGACGGTGGATTTTCCCGAGCCGGAAGGGCCGGATATGATTACCAGTTTGCCCATCACCCCACCCCGACGCGATGCACTAGGTTACTCCACATTCTGCAGCATTTCTCGCATCCGCTCCAACGCCGTCTTGATCTCCACCACCTGCTGAGCAATCTCCGCATCGTTGGCCTTGGAACCGATCGTGTTCGCCTCGCGCAACATCTCCTGACTCAAAAACTCCAGCTTCCGCCCGTCACTCGACGTGCCCTCCAACACCCGCTGGAATTGCTCCAAATGACTCCGCAACCGGACCGTCTCTTCCGAAATGTCGCTGCGATCGGCATACACCCCCACCTCGCGGACAAGGTCCGACGGCTGGAGACCCGTACCATGCTCGGCCAATAACCCGTTCACCCGCTCGAGCAACCGCTGACGATAAGCGGCCACGACCACCGGCGCCCGCTGCCGGATCTGCTCCAGCCGCGTCGCAATGACCTGGACGTTCTCCAGCAAGTCCGCCGCCATCGCTCGCCCTTCCTTGCAACGCATCTCGGCCAAACGTTCCAAGGCTTGCGATAAGGCCCGTTCCACCAGCGGCCAATGCCGAGAAGTATCGGCGGACGGCGAGCAAAACTCGTTCACCACACCGGGCAACATCACCAGCGTTTCAAACCCGACCGGCGAGGTAATCCCGACCCGCTGATTCAAACGCTCCAATTGCCCCCGGTACGCCAACAGGACCGGCTCATGCAGCTGAAACTCGTCAGGCGACGGCTCCCGCTCGACCCGCACATTGACTTGAACACTGCCCCGCCGCACGTGGCGACGGACAATCCCCTCCACCTGGGGCTCCCAGCTGTGCGAGCCGTCCCGGAAACTCTCACTGATCCGGGTCGAAATCTTCAGAAAGCGATTGTTCACCGCCCGCAACTCGACCCGCACCAGCGCAACGTCCCCCTGACATTCCGCTGTACCCTGTCCCGTCATGCTCTGTAGCAAGGCAGTGGCCTCCCCAGGGATGGGACGAATTAGGAGCCCGGATCGGCGGGCGGTTCGTCCAAGGCCTCCGTCGCGTCGTCCTCCGGTCCGAAATTCACCGCCGCTTCGTCCTCCGCCGGGACTTGCTCCGGCTCCGTAACGGGCAACTCGCTCTCGGGCAGGTCCGTCTCGGGCAGGTCCGTCTCGGGCAGGTCCGTCTCGGGCAGGTCCGTCTCGGGCAGGTCCGTCTCGGGCAGGTCCGTCTCGGGCAGGACGTCCAAGCCTTCCAGGTTCTCCATCCCCGGCCGCTGGGCAGCACCGGCTCCCCAATCATCGGCGGTGGTCAGGAAGCGAATCGCTCCCAGGCACAGCAGGATCCAGATCGTCGCGGTGACCATCGTCACGCGTGTGAACATATCCCCCGCTTTGGCACCGAAGGCACTTTGGCCCCCCATCCCGCCCAGGGCGCCAGTCAAACCGCCGCCCCGTCCACGCTGGACCAGAACCAACAGGATCAGGAACACCGAGGTCAAGAACAGGAGGAAGCCCATCACATAGTGCAGGAGCCCGGCGGCAAACACAACTGGGAACATCCGATCATTCCTTCTGAAAAAACAGCCGGGAAAGGCCTCAAGCCGCTCGCACGATGGGTATGAAACCCTCCGCCGTCAGGCTTGCGCCGCCCACGAGGGCTCCATCGACATTCGGTTGACTCAGCAATTCGGTGGCATTCTTTTCCGTCACACTGCCACCATACTGGATCCGCAACCCGTCGGCGACTTCCGACCCAAACCGCTGAACCAGCAACTTACGAATCCCGGCGTGAACCGCCTCGGCTTGCTCGGGACTCGCGGTCAGACCGGTGCCGATCGCCCACACCGGTTCGTAGGCGATCACCAAGCGACTGGCCTGCTCCTTCGAGAGCCCTGCCAGGGACCCGAACAGCTGCTCGGCCACAATATCGTCCGTCTTCTCTGCCTCACGCTGCTCGCGAGTCTCTCCTACACAGACGATCGGTGTCAGGTCGGCCGCCAACGCGGCATAGACTTTGCCGCAAACATCCTCGTTCGACTCGCCCAAAATGTGGCGGCGTTCGCTGTGCCCCAAAATCACATACTGGCAACCGACATCCCGCAACATAGCGGCACTCAATTCACCCGTGAAGG
>SLMF01000493.1 GCA_007133715.1 Planctomycetaceae bacterium | reverse complement strand
CCGGTTCGCAATCGCGAACCCAACCGTTCTGCCGCTCGCTGGGGATTGGATGACGTATGACACCTCGCTTTGCCCGCGCCGTCGATCCCCTCTTTCAACATGTGCTCGAGCTGCTGGATCGCATTCACCGGGGGGATCAACCGGACCCTCGGGAGGAGAAGCTGCTGATCTGCGGGCTGCTCGAACAGGCCCAGGCTTGGCTCGGGGCGGGCCGAGAATGGGAACTGGCCAGCTATGCTATCGTCGCTTGGATCGACGAAGTGTTGGTGGACGCGGAATGGCCGGGGGCTGAGTGGTGGAGCAATAACGTGTTAGAGGTGGAGCTGTTCAACACGCGTTTATGTTATGAGAACTTCTTTGTGCTGGCCAAACAGGCTTCCGGTTTGCCGCAGCGGGACGCGTTGGAGGTTTTTTTCCTGTGCATGATGCTCGGGTTCCGCGGACTGTACCGGGACCCGGAGGTCAGCGAGTCGTTTATCGAGGCGCACAATTTGCCGCCGGATGTCGAGTCCTGGGCACGGCAGACGGCGATGTCGATTCGGCTGGGTCAGGGTCGGCCCGGATTAGCTAAACCGGCTCGCGAGCTGGGGGGTGCCGAACCGTTGACAACGCGGGCCTTCCCGGTCTGGTGCTGGGTGCTGGCGGTGATGATGGGGATGGCCGGAACGGTCTGGCTGTTGGCCTTGCGGCAGAATTTGGGGGGCTAGAGCATGAGTGACGCGGACGAGGTCGCGGTTTCTCCGGGCGGGGGTCGCCGTTGGTTAGGGCCGTTCCGACGTCTTTCCCTGCCCGGCTGCGCCGCCTGGGCCCTGTTCTTCTTCCTGCTGCTGTTGGTCATCGTGGCCTGGACCGTGTTCTTTCTCAATCCGATCCATGTGCCCTGGCGGCATGCCATGTCCTGGACGCGGATGGCGACGGTGCTGGGCTTGACGATCCTGACCCCGCTGACGTTGTACGGGGCCTTGCGCTACGCCTTGATCCGCTATCGGACCCGGTTTCCCGACATCGATCGGGCTTGGGAGGCGGGGATCAAGGCCTTGCGCAGCAACGGCATTTCGCTGCAGGGGACACCCGTGTTCGTGATTTTGGGCAGTCCGTCGGCCGAGTTGGAGCAATCGTTGTTGGATACGTTGGGGCGTGAGCTGTTGGTACGGGGGGTGCCCGAGGGTCCGGCTCCGTTGCACTGGTATGCTCGCGAAGGGGCGATTTATTTGGTATGCAGCGAAATCGGCTGGGTCTCGCGACTGAATCGTCGGGTTCAGCAGCAGGCGACTCAGAAGTCTGCGGCGACCGATTCGCTGACGGATGAGGGCCCGACCCCGGCCGGATGATTCGAACGCGTAACCTGTTTCTCCCACGCTGCTCATGAACAGATACTCTTGGAGACCGGCGGATGTGCGGAGCCCTACCCGTTGGTGGCTGGCGCATCGCCTGCTGCCGCTGGTGCTGGTTCTGGCGGTAGTCGGGTGGTTTGTGGCGGCGTTGGTCCAGCCGTTCCTGCATCCCCGCATCTTTTTTTTGTTTGCCGCCGCCGAGTACGGTCAAGTCGAATTATCCGGAGCCGGGCCCCCGGCCCGCGATCGTGCGGCCGTGCAGTTGCCGAACTTTCAGTCGCTGGGCGACGGGGTGGACCCCGCCGCGGTGGCCGGGCGGTGGCAGTCGCCCGAAGCGTTGGACGCCCAGCTGAATCAGCTGGAAGCCCAGCCGCTCCGGCGGCCGGATATCGTGCTGGTGTGGCTGCGGGCGCAATGGGTGCTGCGGGAGGGGGAAGTCCAGCTGTTGAGCAGCGACTTTGACCCGGGGGACGAGCGGGCGGGCTTTTTCCCCTTGAGCCATCTGCTGGATCGTTTGGGCCGGCTGCCGGTTCAGACGAAGCTGCTGTTCCTGGACGGCGGTCGCACGGCGCACAGTCCGCGACTGGGCCTGTTCGCCGACACGCTACCCCGGCGGATCCGGGCGGAGGTCGAGCAGCGGGGCGATCCGTCGCTGTGGGCCTTGCTGTCGCACGCTCCGTGGGAATATGCCGGGGACGCGGGCGATCCGGCCCAATCGGTGTTTGCGGAACGGGTGGGTGCGGGGCTGCGGGGGGCGGCCGATCGCAATCAAGATGGTCTGATCGATCTGGCGGAACTGGCGGATTATCTGGCCGCTCAGGTCGCGCGGCAAGCGGCGGACCGGCTCGACCGCCCGCGATGGCAGACGCCGCAGCTGGTATGGGGCGGCGGGCCGCTCACGCCACGGACCCCCTACCCGCTGGTCACCCCGGTGCCCCCGCACATGTTGACTTGGAATCAGGCCGCGCTGGCGGATCCAGCGACTGGGGAGGAGCGGTCGCCGGCCGCGGCTACCGAGGCGACCGGAGCCGACACGACAGACTCGGGCCAGTCGGCGGAACCGGCTGCGATCGCCAGCGCGAACGGTCCGGAACTGGTCGCGCGGGCTCGGGCCGCTTTCCACTCGCTGGAGACCTCGCACTGGCATCCGCGAACTCGAGCCCCCTATTTGTGGCGATCCTTGGATCAGCGTCTGCAAGCGTGGGCTCGGGACGTGCGGGTGGCAGAGCGAGGGGAATCCACGCCAGCGCCGGCCGCCTTGCGGCGCAAGGTTGCCCAGCTGGAGGGCTGGCTGGCAGGGGACGTCCCGCAGACGGGCGAACCGGGCAGTCTGCTGGTCGAGTTAGCCGAGCGATTACAGCGGGCCGAAGCGGGGGCCGCCCCGCATTCGCTGGCCCTGAGGCAGGCGTGGGCAGAGGAACGTGGCGAAACGCTGCCCGACGAATGGACCGAGGCGATCGGGGCCTTCGCGCGGGCGATCGACCAGACGTCCGCCGAGCAACTGGTGGACTGGATCGAGGAGTTGCCTGCCACGTGGGACCGCTATACAGAAATCCGTACGGCCCGGCAATTGGTCGGACGCACCGATCTGGGCTGGCTCCGCGTACAGCAAGCGCTGCGCACCGTCCGCATAGGGGAGCGGGCGGCCGCACGGGCCGGTACGCTCGCTTGGACACGACCGCTGATCGAACGTGGCGACCGGCAGCGGCGGGCGGGCCAGCAGCGGTTGTTGCAGGGCGTGCGTCCCGAGGAGGGGGAGCAGGCACACGCGCTCTTGGCCCAGGCTCAGCAGACCTATCAGGAGGCCTTGGAATTAGACGTCCAGGTGTCGGCGGTCCAGCGTGCGGTCCAGCGTCTGCTGTACGAATCGCCTGTCTGGTTCCGCAAGACGATTCGGGCGTTGCCGGCCGCGGAGGATCCGGTTCGCGAGATCCTGGTAGACGGCGACTGGCTGGAGGAACTGGCGTTGGCGATCGAGTTGCTGGATCGTCCGGCGGCCGCACGATTGCCCGAGTTACGTCGGGTCCGCCGATCGTTGGAACAGCTCGAAGAACGATTTCCGCTCGACGACTCGCTGCCAGACCAGGAGGAACCGCGGCGGGTGGATCTGCCGGTGTCGCTCAGCCCGGATGGCCAAGTGGCGGTCTTGGGCCAGATCGCAGCGCGTTACGGGCGGTGGTTGCAGATCCTGGCCGGCGACATGGCGGGGCATGAACCGTTGCCGCGGATCACGACGATTGCGAATCGCATGGCCGATCTCGCGCCCGGCTCGTCCGCCTTCTGGAGCGGTAGTGAGGATCTGGGCGAGGAGTTGCGGGAGTTTTACCAGCAGCTGCCGGTTTTGGTAAGCGAACAAGTGCGGCAGTACCGCGATTTGACGGACCCCTCGGTGCGGCCGGAACGCCTGATTCGTCTGGCGGCGGCCCAGCGGCTGACGTATCGGATCCATCCTTGGGACGCCGTCCGTGTGAGCGGCCCGGACCCGGCACAGCTGCTGGATGCGGCGCGGCTGTACGACTTTTTGGTCTGGCAGCAGCAGCGTCTGGAAGTCGCCTTGCAGGAGGTGTCGGCGGGCGATCAGGACTGGCTGGCAGCGGCGGCGGATAGCTATCGCCAGGCGGCAGCGGCGATTGACTTGCAGCCCCCGCTGGCAGAACCGGATCGGCCTGGCCTGCAGGTCGAGGTGCCGGAGCGGCTGGCGCTGATCGAAGAAGCCGAGCGGGAATTCACGGTGTCGGTAACCAATCGCCTCTCGCGAACACAGGAGATCTGGCTGGCCTGTGATTACGACGCGGAGGTGTTGGAGTTGATGCCCGGTGGGGACGGCGAGTGGTTGGACATCTCCTCCTGGCCGGAGGAAACGCGGGTGGGGTTGGGCTTGCGCGGCATTCTGGCGGAGTTAGGCGAGCAGCCGTCCAGTTTTCGATTGGGGGCGGGCGAGCGGGGGCAGTTACGCTTGCGAGTTCGTCGCCGGATCGCAGCGGGGCACCCCGCGCAGATGCTGTTTCGGGTCGCCGGTTCCTCGGGGGTGGTCCGGCAGACCAGCCGCGTCGATGTGCCGGGTTCCCCGGCCTGGGAACTGCAGGTCGACGGTCTGGGCGAGAGTTGGCAGACGTCGGAAGAGGAACTGACGTTGTATGCCTTTCCCAACCGCTCGACCAACTGGCGATTCTCGCTCATCAATCGGGGTACCACGGATCGGCAAGTGGATTTCGTGCTGGTGCCCGCTCCGCAAGCGCGTTGGCGGGCTCCGCCGTCGGGCGAAGTGGCGGCGGAAGTGGCCGATCGTTATATGAGCGACGTGCGCGCGGGACCGCCGATCTGGGAGCAGCGGGGGTTGCAAGTGCCGGCCGACTCGCAAGCGGTTCCGGTCCGCTTGGCGCCGGTCACCGCGGAGGGTTCCACGGAACCGGAAGCTTCGCCCACGCAACTGGCCCCCACGATGCTGATCGTGATCACCGATCGGGAGACGGAGCGGGCGACGTTGCGCCGGGTGGTCATCTTGGCTCAACGTCCTGGCCGGTACGTCGAGCCACGGGTGGAATACGATCCGCGGCAGGAGCGTGTCGAGATGGTCATCCGGCCGCTGGTTCCTTTGCCTGCCGAGGGCGTTTCGATTGTCTGTCTGCCGCCGCCCTCGCCCGACGGTCAGATTCGCGGTCAGGCCAGTGGTCTGCTGCTGCCGGGTTCGGATGCCCTGCGTCTGCACGTGCAAGTCCCCCCGGATGCCGGCCCGGTGTTCCCGCTGACGGTCGAAGTCGACGAATTCGCACGCGCGTTCCGCTTTCTGGTCCCCACGACGGCGGTAGTGCGGACCCCGGTACCCCGTTCGCACGCGATCCGTCTGCGGATCGTCGACCCTCCTGCCGGGGCGCATTTCGGCCCGGGAAACTCGCCGATCCCCGTGCAATTGCAGGCGGACATACCCGAAGCCTTAATGCAGGATGGAAGTCGCCCCCTCGAAATCGGGATCGATACCAATCGGGATCGGACGCTGCAGGGCGAAGCCACCGTGACGATTTCCTCCGATCGCGAGGTCGAATTCCTGGTCGACCCGG
>SLMF01000492.1 GCA_007133715.1 Planctomycetaceae bacterium | reverse complement strand
GAACGGAGACCCGCGCCGAACGGGGACCCGCGCCGAACGGAGACCCGCGCCGAACGGAGACCCGCGCCGAACGGAGACCCGCGCCACGCTGCGGCGGGGTCGGGAGACCCGCGCCGAACGGGGGACCCGCGCCGAACGGGGACCTGCGGCGAGCGAGCCTGCCGACCGCCCGATGTCGGTTCACGCGGTCGGTTCCAGCCCGGCGACGCGAGCCGTCTCTTCGAAGGACCGCAAGCCGGCCGAGGCGCCCAGCGCGGTCACACAGCAGGCTCCGGTCGCTGCCGCCAGACGGCTGGCCGCGACGACGTCCAGGCCGCGAAGCAATCCGCACAGCAATCCCGCGTAGAAGGCATCACCCGCACCCGTGGTATCAACCACTTCCCCAGGAGGCGTTGCTGTCGCTACCGGCAGCAGTTCGCCGGGCGCCGGGCTGAGCAATGCCCCTTGCGATCCCAGTTTGATACCCAGCAGGCCCGTTGCACCGCAGTCGCGGTACACCTGCAGGATCCGTTCGGGTTCCTGGCACCCCGTTTGATGTTGGGCCTCAGCCAAACTGGGGACATACACATCCAGGTGGGGCAGGATCCGATCCAGCGGTTGCAGACCGCCGCCGCTGCCGGCCGCATCCAAGGCGGTCCGGCAACCGGTTTGGCGAATGGCAGCAAAGATCTCGGGCAGGTCCGGTTCCAGCAGGGGCATCAACGAGTAGTACCCCACCAAGGTGAGCCGGCTGCGAGCAAACAGTTCCAGGTGATCCAGGAAGGTCGCCTTATTCATTTGTTTGGGAGCACCCACGCAGTGAGCGAAGCTTCGTTCGCCCGAGGCATCCACCAGGACCGCGGTCGTGCTGGTGGCCCCTTCGGGCAGAGTCAGCAACGATTCCACGTCGACCCCCTCTTGGCCCAACCGTTTGCGAATCAATTCGGCCCAGTCATCGGGTCCGACATAGCTGAAGGCGGCCACCTTTTGACCGAGGCGTGCGAGAGCGATCCCGGCATTGGAGACGATCCCGCCGGTGGTCACCTCGATCGGATCCGTCTCGAGCAACAGCCCACCACCGATGGGTTTTTCCAGGGGCACCGGTCGGACCAGGATATCGACCACACAGGAGCCGCACAGGACACAGTCGATGGTTTTGTTTGCGGCGTGTTGGCGGGGGATATCCATGGGGAAACCCGAGGTTTCGCCGAGTGATCCAGATTCCATGAGACCTTCTCCACAGAGTTATCGGAGGGGCTATTTCACCAGCAGGTGTTCGAGCACGGCCATTTCGAGTGCTTCGTAATTGCGATCGGCCACACATTGCTGCTGGACATCCTGGGGGAACGAGCGGACTTTGTCGACCAGCATCAGGAACACCGCTCGGCTGTTTTTCAGGTGCAGATGAGCGACTTCGGGCTTTTGCGTCCGCATGGCTTTGACATCCAGGCCCACGAAGCGTTGGGACTCGGAATACCCCCCCAATTCGAGTACGCGGACTTGATTATAGGCACCGCGCAGGTTCACGGCCCCGAAGGATTTGTCTTGGTCGAATTTCAGTCCATTTTGGTCATTCAGGTGGACGCTCCACAATTTATCATGAGCGAGGGCGAAGCCCATTTCGTCTGCCGGGTCCAAACCGGCCAGCAGCGCGTGGGCCGACTCGATCAGGCCCCCGACTCGGGTCGGGTCGCAGGTCTGGTAGGACATGGCGATGGCATGACCGATCGTCGGCACGTAGGCCTGGTCCATCGGTTCATTCGGTTTCGGCTCGATCGCAAAGTGGATCGGGGGTGAGTATTCGAGCAACTGATTCAGGGCATCGCGGAGGAGGTGATAGGCTTCGATCGCATTTTTCGATTCGCGGATATAGGTACCTTCGCGAGCCAGCCAGAGCACCATCAGGTTGGTACCCAGCAGATGGGCGATATCGATGGCTCTTTTGGTCCGTTCGAGGGCCCATTGTCGAGCGGCCGGGTCATTGGCGGTGTAGCCGCCGTCGACGCCCTGCGGCGTCTCCCACAGACGTGGGGCAACGAACTCGGCGACCAAACCCTGGTCGTCCAGCAGTTTCTTCATTTCGGCGGCTTCTTTTTGGAGCTGGTCGAAGGTCTTGTCTTCCACGTCGGGGACGGCATCATCGTCATGGAACTGGACGCCTTCGAAGCCCAATTCGCGGTAGAGTCCGAGTTTCCGGGCGAATTCGACGGTGGGTCGCACGGGGGGGCCGAACGGATCCGCGCCTTCGTGGATATTCCAGGGGCCGAACGAGAAACGATATTCCGTCATGGCAGACTCCTCGGGGTACTTCGAAAAAAAATGACGGTCAGCAAAGGGGTCTGGCTCTGGGGCGGGCACCCCGTAAAACGGGGTATAATTCGCAGCGGGTCAGCCCCTTTTCTGGCACCGCCTAGGATAAGCGGTTTGCAGCCGCTTCGCAACTTGCCTTGACGGCAAAGCCGCCAGCGTCTATCGTCCGGTCTGCTGGAAGCGGTTTCGGGCCACGGTGATTTTCGCCAGTTCCCGGTATCCCTTTCCGCGGCGGATTGGCATGCACGGACGTATGCCGCAGCCGCCCCAGGACCTCATTCTCTTGTCCATGGAGTCGCCAGGGCATGATGCCGCTCTTCTCGCCTCGTGGTTTGGTACGCTGGTTGGCCGGATCGCTCACCTGCGCCACCCTCCTGCTGGCCGGCTGTACTTCGGCGCTGTTCCGCGCACGCAGCACCGACGAAGGGATTGACGTCCAGGAGTTGGCCCCGATTCCGGAAGACGGGGTCCGTTTGATCCGCGAGTTCACCGCGCCTTGGGGTACAAACTTTTCGACATTAGAGGGTGTTGCGCTGGTTACCGGATTGAATCGCACCGGTTCGGATCCGCCACCTTCGGCCCAACGACAAACGCTGATCAGCGAGATGCAGACGCACGACGTCAAGAACCCTAACTTCATCTTATCGTCACCTGATACCTCGTTGGTACTGGTGCGTGCTTTTTTGCCACCGGGCATTCAGCGGGGTGACCGGATTGACGTCGAGGTGCGTGTACCGGGGCGATCGGAGACCAGCAGTCTCCGCAATGGCTGGTTGATGCAAACGCGTTTACGGGAAGTTGCGGTATTGGACAACACCCTGCGTACGGGACGTGTCGAGGCACTATCGGAGGGTCCCGTGATCTACGACGCGGCCTTTGAGGGCACGGAGGATGTGGTGCGGCAGGTGCGAGGTCAGGTTTTGGGCGGGGCCACGGCGATGACTTCCCGGAAAATGGGGCTGATGGTCCGTTCCGAAAACCATTCGATCCGCACCTCGACCCTGATCGCCGCCGCGATTAACTCCCGCTTTTATACCTATGACCGGGGTGTAAAAAAGGGGGTGGCGACACCGAAAAGAGACAATTACATCGAGCTGGAAGTACATCCGCGGTATAAGAGCAATTTGGGACGCTACATGCGGGTGGTCCGCAGTATCGCCATCCGCGAATCGGCAGCGGAACGCGTCGACCGTTTGGAACGGCTGAGCGGCAGGCTGCGCGATCCCAGCACCGCAGCGGGTGCCGCTTTGCAGTTGGAAGCGATTGGCCGCGAGGCGAAGGGCGTGTTGCAACAAGCGTTACGTGCTGAAGACCCCGAGGTCCGTTTCTATGCGGCCGAAACCTTGGCCTATTTGAACGACCAATCGGCGGCCGAGACGTTGGGGCAGACTGCGCGGGAGAACCACACTTTCCGCTGGCACGCCATGGCGGCACTCTCTGCCATGCAGCACGCCAGTGCCCACGACGAGCTGAGCCGATTACTCCATGTGGAGAGTGCCGAGACCCGCTACGCCGCATTTATGGCCCTCCATTCGAGGAATCCGATGGACTCGTTGGTACGGGGCAAGCTGCTGGATGGCCTGTTCACGGTACATCGCGTGGAGAGCGAGGGCAGCCCCTTGATTCATCTTTCCCGGTCGCGGCGGGCCGAGATCGTCATTTTTGGTCAGGAAGTCGCCTTACGCCCCCCCACCTTTCTTTACGCAGGCGACCAGATTATGCTGAAGGGCGACGACCAGGGTCGCATCCAGGTGCTGCGTTTCGTGTCGCAGGAGGACGACCAAAGGATTGTCTGCTCGCCGCAGCTGGGCGAGGTGATCGAGGCGATTGTCGAGTTGGGTGGCGGCTATGCGGACGTGATCCAATTCCTGCAGGAGGCTCGGGAAGCGAACGATCTGGACGCGCGGATTGTGGTGGACGCTTTGCCCAGTGGCGGGCGTGTCTACCGGCGCAGCACGGGCGAGGACTCGGCCAAGGAGTCCTCCGAGTCGGATTCCTCGGGCTGGACGAGTCCGTTACCGGACCTGTTTCGAACTCGACCCTCTGACGGGGAGGTTGAGCGGGACGAGGATTCGCGATTGGACGTAGCGGCTCCGGAGGTCCCGTCGCGCAGCTGGCGGAGCCGGTTGGGCAGTTGGTTTGCGGGTGAGTGAGTTGCCGTGGCACGGATTGGCTGGCGGCTTCCCACGAATCGGTAGGGCTTTCCTCGGACGGCGTCAGCAGCAAACATGCTCAGAGCACTGGAACTGATCGGCTTTAAGAGCTTTGCGGAGCGGACCCGGTTCGAGTTCCCCGAGGGCATCACGGTGGTCGTGGGCCCGAACGGTTCGGGCAAGTCGAACATTGTGGACGGCATCAAGTGGGTGCTGGGCGAGCAGAGTGCCAAGAGTCTGCGCGGCAAGGACATGGCCGATGTGATCTTCAAGGGCACGGGCAGCAACGGCCGCAAGCCTTTGAATACGGCCGAAGCGACGCTGATCTTCGACAACAGCAAGGCTGTCCTGCCGGTCGACGCTCCCGAGGTGCACCTCACTCGGCGGGTTTACCGCAGCGGCGAGGGCGAGTATCTGATCAATGGCAAACCCTGCCGTCTGAAGGACATCCGCGACCTCTGCCGCGGAACGGGGGTGGGGGTTGATGCTTACAGTCTGATCGAGCAGGGCAAGGTGGATCGTCTGTTGCAGGCCAGTCCCAAAGACCGGCGGGCGATTTTCGAGGAGGCGGCGGGGATCAGCCGTTTCAAGGCCAAGAAGCTCGAAGCGCAGCGGCGGCTGGAGCGTGTCGAGCAGAATCTGTTGCGTTTGTCGGACATCGTCGAGGAGGTGGAGAGCCGTTTACGGAGCGTGCGTGCTCAGGCTTCCAAGGCGGAGCGTTACCGCGAGTACCGTCAGCGTTTGCAGGATTTGCGAACGCAGGTGGGCTATGCGGATTGGCGGCGTCTGTCGGACAAACTGGCAGGGATCCAGGAGAAGCGGGAGCTGCTGGCTGCGCAGATCGCGCGGGAGACGGAGGAACTGAGCCAGTTGGACGCGGGTTTGCGTCAGGCCGAGCAGGCGGCGGACGAGGTCGCGGAGGCGTTGCGGGGGCACGAGTCGGCGCTGGCG
>SLMF01000480.1 GCA_007133715.1 Planctomycetaceae bacterium | reverse complement strand
GTCTGCGCCGACCCCGCCGCAGCCCGATTTCTCGTCATTTTGACGCAAATTCCTACGTATCAAGCCCTTACGTGCTTTTATGTGCATTGACAGTGCCATTCGTTCCTGACACCTTTTCCGCTCCCTTGAGCTTCGGGTTCTCATTGGCCGGGCGGGTCATCGGGGGCTGCTCGCCCGACATGCTTCTAGTCTGGGATCCGTGCGGGACACTGAAGCTGACGGACAGGCAAAAAGGCTTATCTTTGGGGGTGCTATCGAGAAACTCCGCGATCATCTCGCCCATGATCATCGTGATCACATCTTCGGTAGCTTCGTGATACGGCGTGCAATTGGGAACATCGGACTCTTTTGGAAAGAACCGGGTCCAGCCGTCGTGACCCCGCCAGAAGTCAAATTTCGTGGCTGCCAATCCCCGGAACGTGTAATACTCGATCCCGAATTTGCCGATGAAGCCCGTGTAGTACCCCGCCTCTCGAACCAGGGCGGGGTAGGTTTGCGCCCACTGCGCGTCGGTGAGCTGATAGGAGGAAGTGAAGCCAACGCCGTTCACCCGCTCGTGCATTCCAGTCAACAGGGCCGCACGGCTTGGCGCACAGGTCGGCTCAGCAATGTAGGCGTTGCGGAATCGTACCGATTGCTCGAGCAACCGGTCGGCGTTCGGCGTTTTGACAAAAGGGTGACCCATCGCGCCAAAAGTGCCATCGCGCTGGTCATCGGTCAGGAGAAACAGGATGTTGGGTATCACTTCTGGCTGCGGAGCTTCGGCGGCGTGCAGTGCGGCCAAAGGCGCCAACACCAGGCCACTGAGGGCGAAAAACATGGTGCGGCTGTGCGCATGTGTCGACTTCATGGAACGGAACCTCCTGGGGGCGATTGTCGAGACTTGAACCGTGAATTTCGCGGACCGCTAGCGCCGTTAACTCAAGGGTAGACGAGAGGGAGTGGAACGTCCACCTCCCTTCGCTGGACGTAGACGTAGTACGCGCCGCGCGATTCGCCGTGGTCGGCATCCGAAAACCAGGTCTGCAATTCGGTCGGACCCGCGGGAAGGTCCAGCTCGAACTCTACGTAGGCGGCACTCGCCGGAATCGGCTCGCGGACGTCGAAACCGCCGATCTTCAGCCGCGCCTCGTTGGCGCGAATGGCCGCTGCGCCGCTCGGCGCGGCGGTAATCGGCAAGTCGAGTTCCTGAGGCCAGCGCCGCAACCTGAATTGATACCTGCCGGCCGTGGCGATTTCAACCGCCCAGAACCCGTTGGCCTGCATGCCGCGAAGAATCTGCCCCTGATTCCAGGGGGTCACAGTATGCCAGTCAAACGCGGTGAGCCAAGCCGGGTTTTCCTGGTCGGCGCCCAGGACAATCCGGCGGTATTCGGCCAAACCGGGAGACACTTCGTCCCACCAGGCCTTGTAGGCAAGCCGCAGTTTTTCCACAACTTCAGGATGTTCAGCCGCCACATCATTCTTCTGGCCGGGATCGGACCGGAGGCCGTACAATTCGCGGTCGTTGACCAGTCGCCAGTGCCCGCTCATGACCGTCGCGCTGCCCTTTTCGGGCGGCTCCGGGCTTTGCCGGAATTGCACGACGATCTCCCGATCCGGTAACGTATCTACCTGTCCTGATAAGAGTGGTGCAAGACTGATCCCGTCCCATTCGGCTCGCTCGGGGATCTCCAAGCCGCAAAGTTCTACAAGCGTCGGGAAAACATCCAGGTGTGCGGTGAGATCAGGGATGTCTCGGCCGCCCGTCAAACCACCCCCCGGCCAACGAAGAAAAAAGGGTACCCGGTGACCACCTTCGTACAGGGATCCCTTCGTCCCGCGCATGCCGGCGTTGAAACCTTGCCCATCGCGATAACCGGCTGACGTACCGTTATCGGTCAGAAAAATCAAGATCGTGTTTTCGGCAAGCTCCGCGGTTTCCAGAAACTCCGCCAGACGGCCCATATTCTCGTCGATATTCGTGATCATCCCGTAGAACTCGGCCATCGGACTGGAGACTCCCTTTTCGGCGTAAGGGCGCGAGTACTCTTCGGCAACCCAATAAGGACTGTGAGGGGCGTTTGTTGGAATATAGACGAAAAACGGCCTCTCGGGTTCTTGGCTGATGAACTCCATCGCAGCGTCGAACCAGACGTCGGTGTAGTAGCCCTTAACGGGCACGGGAACACCGTTGTGGAAGTAGGTATCGTCGAAGTAGTTGTTGCCCCAGTAGTCGGGCGTCTGACCGACGTTGCCGCCGCCGTGGATCAACACTTCCTGAAATCCACGATCCTGCGGTCGAAACGGATAGTTGTCCCCCAGGTGCCATTTTCCAAAAACGCCGGTCCGGTATCCGGCGTCTGCAAAGACTTCGGCCATCATCGGGGCTTCGGCATCGGGCAGCGAGCGGCCCCAGGTTGTTCCCCAAGCGCCGACACGCACCGGATTCTGCCCCGTCATCAGTCCAGCGCGCGTCGGCGTACAACACGGAGACACATGGAAATCGGTCAACCGGACACTCTCTGCGTGAAGTCTGTCGAGGTTTGGCGTACGGATGATCTCGTTCCCGTGGCAAGCCAGGTCGCCGTAGCCCTGGTCGTCCGTCATCACCAGGATCACATTCGGGCGAGGTGTCTCCGCTCTTGCCGTACTCGAACCGCAGGCAATCGGCCCGGGCGCGCCCCACAAGGCAAGTACCAGACCGGCCAGAACCGGGACGACCGGCCGTGCGACAGCATGGCGTTTGTGTAAGTTTCCGTATTTCGTCGTGTCCATCGGCTTTCTCCTGGAAATGGGGTTCTCGGGGAAGGCAGTCCCCGTCTTCTCATCAAAACCGGCGTCGTAGCTGTTCCCTATTGTACCGACGGGAAGGCCGCCCGGCTGCGCGTGGTAGTCCGGCAACGGCTGCTTGGTGCATCAGCGGGTATCTTGCATGCGCAAAGATCGAGCACTCGAAGACTCGCAAACCGCCATGTTCGCCGATACAATACGGACTGGATTGGAGCCTTGCCCTGGCGTAACAAGATGGGCAGCGCGTGCCTACCAGAAAATCCCGACGCGTATTCCTCACGATTTGATACAGGAGCCCGACATGACTCTCGCGAATTTTCACGGTGTGAGCGATTCTCCCGCCAATACCTCGCGGCGCCAATTCCTCCAACGTTCCGGCCAAGTCGCTACGGCTTCCGCGCTGGCGGGCATGGTCGTGCCCAAGTGCCATGCCGCCGAAGACGCGACCATCAAGCTGGCCTTGATCGGCTGCGGCGGGCGAGGCACCGGATCGGTGCACGACACGTTTCGCACCACGGGCGGGCCGGTCAAGCTGCATGCGATGGCCGATCTGTTCGAGAACCGGGTGCACAGCAGCTACGAGCGGCTCTCCAAACAATTCGCCGATCTTGTCGACGTGCCGCCTGAGCGGCGTTTCGTCGGATTCGATGCCTACAAACACGCGATCGACTCGCTGAACCCCGGCGACGTGGCGTTGCTGACGGCATTCGCCAACTTCCGGCCATCGCATTTCGAGTACGCGGTGTCCAAGGGCGTTCATGTGTTCGCCGAGAAGTCCTTTGCGGTCGACGCGCCGGCCACTCGCCGCTGGTTGAAGGCGGCCGAAGCCTCGGAGAAGAAGAACCTGAAGGTGGCTTGCGGATTCATGTGGCGACACTCGAAAGCCCGGCAGGAGGTGATCCAGCGGATTCACGACGGGGCCATTGGCGCTGTGCATACGCTGCGCATCTACCGCCTGCAAGGGCCTCGTGTGTGTCCCCCGCTGCCCGAAGGCGCCAACGAATTGCTCTTTCAATTGCAGCGGCCCAACGAGTTCACTTGGATCACGTCGGGACTGTTCGTCGACTGGCAATGCCACAACGTCGACGTGGCCTGCTGGACGAAGGGGGCTTGGCCCGTATCGGCCCAGGCGATGGGCGGGCGATGCTATCCAACGGCCGGGAACCAGTTCGATCACTTCACGATCGAGTACACCTTTGCCGACGGCACCAAGCTGTTCACTTTCTTCCGGCACATGAGCGGTTGCTGGAATACGTATTCCGATTTCGCCCACGGCTCGAAGGGATCCGCGGTGATCATGTCGACCCTTGGCCAACCTATGCCCCGGATCTACAACAGCCAGGACATCGAGAACGACACGGCGGTGTGGGAACATGGGCGAGGCGACAACAACCCGTACGTCGAGCAGATGCAATTGCTGCTGGACGCCATCCGCAACGACACGCCGCACAACGAAGCAAGGCGGGGCGGCGAGGCGAACTTGGCGGCGCTGATGGGCCGCGCGGCTGCTCATGCCGGTACGATCGTCACGTGGGAGCAGATGAAGGATTCGGACTTCCAGTATGTCGAGAACATCGACGCGATGACCTTCGACAGCCCGGCGCCGGTTAACGCCGGCCCCGACGGCATCTACGCTCCTCCGCTGCCAGGCATCACCAAGGAGGTGTGAGTTGACGACACGCGACACCGGCCCGGGAGCCGCAAGCAAAGTAGGTTGGGTCTCCGACCCGACCCGACCCGGCCTGCCCCGGCCCGGTCGGGACAGAGTCCCAACCTGCGAAGATGCACCCATCCTACCGACTACGAAGACACCAAACTCTGAATTGGAGAAACCATGCAACCTTGCCCTGCATCCGCCTTGATTTCCCGGCGCGATTTCCTTTCCCGATCGGCCATGGCCGCATCCGCCCGTGCCGTGGGCGGACGACTGTGCGCCGAACCGCCATTGAGCCCGTGGACCATGCGGTTGTCCACTTCGTCGATTCACTTCATGAGCTTGCCGATAGAACAAGCGTGCCAGCCTCGATTCGTTGAAAGCCTTCATGGACTTCGCCCAGCATCCGCGGCTGGGGATCGCGCTGGCCCCATACCACCTGCAGCGGATCGAAGCGTCGGTGGAAGACGCGATCGCCATCTGCGGCCCTCGGCTTTTGTTCTTCTACGCCTGGCAAGCCCAGCCCGGCATCGGGCAACTGCCGGGCATCGGCCCGACCGACTTATCGCCTTGGTTGGCAGCGCTGGCCAAGGTGAACTACCGCTGGTATGTGAACCCGTTCATGCACGGCGAGCCCGAACCGGACGCAATGACCGTCGCGCTACGCAGCTCGCGCCAGTACCTGTTGGAACGCGCCCGGCGAGCCGCTTCCGGCCGGTGCACTTGCCGTCCGCCGCGCGTGGGACGTCACTGGACCGGCCCATGCCCGTTCCAGCCACCCCCAACGAAAGGCAATTGGAGGCTGCGCCCATCAGCACGAGGGCCAGCAAGGCTTCAGCCCCGATCACGGCGATAATGGCCCCGACGAACGGACAAGACCGGGGGTACGCTTAGCGACGGACGATTGCGGTAAACAGCGTGTTCCATCGCACGCGTGAGGGGCTGGAATCTGCTAAAGTGTATTTTGTTACTCAAACGAGAATCTGTGTT
>SLMF01000190.1 GCA_007133715.1 Planctomycetaceae bacterium | reverse complement strand
TCGCTCGAGCAGCAGATCGCCGCCTTGGCCCAATCCGGCGATGTGACGGCGGAAGCCTTGCTGGAAGCGGCCGAAACCGTGGGCCAGACGCGGGTGATCATCGCCGACACGCCGGGCGTCCACCCGCAGTTGATGCGGCAGTTGATCGACCAGTTGCGGAAACAGGCGGATTCGACGGCCGTTCTCTTCGCGGCCACCGCCGGCGAAGACCGCGTGACCCTGATCGCCGCACTCAGCCGCGACCTGGTCCAGAGGGGGTTGAAGGCGGGCGATTGGGTGAGCGAGGTCGCCCGCGTGCTGGGCGGCGGCGGCGGCGGACGCCCGGATATGGCTCAAGCGGGCGGCAAACAACCCGAAAAACTGCCGGAAGCCCTGCAGATCGCTCGCCAGAAAATCCAGAAAATGCTGGAAGAGGCTGCCTGACCGACACCCAGATAGGGTAGGATGCCGGGTACTCGGTTCCCGCGGCAGCCCGCCGCGGAACGTCGACTCGCTGCATGGACAAACCGTGCAGATTCAGTTCCAATTACGAGACGCGGACCTTTACGCGTTCTGGTTCGCACCACACGAAACGACACAGCAAGGAGAAACCATCATGACGAATTTGTTCCGCCCGAGTTGCCTCTTGGCGATCTTTCTGGCGATGTTGCTTTGCGGCGCGGCCTTTTCCCACGCCGAGGAAGACGGCGAGTGGACCCCCCTGTTCGACGGTTCCAGCCTGGATGCCTGGCAGAACCGTGACGGCGGCCCTCCGGGCGACGGCTGGGTCATCGAGGACGACGTGCTGATTTTGCGGAACCCCCGCACAGGCTACCTGTGGACCAAAGAGGCATTCGGTGATTTCGTCTTGGAACTGGAATTCAAGACCGAGGGCAACAGCGGGGTGTTTTTCCGCACGGGCAATCTGCGCGACCATGTGCAAACCGGATTGGAAATGCAGATCCACCGGCCGACCGAGAGACCGACCCGGGGCTCTGTCGGCTCGATTTACGACGCGCTGGCGCCCCGCCAGAGCGTGGCCACGGACGGTTGGAACCACGTGGTGCTCCGAGCCGAGGGTAGCCGAATTGTGATCGTGATGAACGGCGAGCGGATCATCGACGCCGACCTGGACGACTGGACCGAAGCTGGCCTGAACCCTGACGGCTCGAAGAACAAGTATCGCACGGCGTTGAAGGATTTTCCTCGGGAGGGTTACCTTGGCCTGCAGGATCACTCCGACGTCGTCAGCTTCCGCAACATTCGGATTCGGAAGCTGTAGTCGTCTGGACACCTCGGGTGGGGCCGAGAATCAGAATTGATAGGCCACCCAGGCCGGAAGTTGCTTGCTGCGTCTCCCCGTAGGTTGGGCACTCCTGCCCGACGATCCCGATGTTTGATCCGCAGTGAGGGATTCGTGATAAAGGCATCGTCGATACCATCCTGCATCAAACACAGAGCACAGGCCAGCAATGCAGCGGTTCGTTGAAAAAAAGCGGGAGTTTGCGAGCATGCGACCCGCAGCCGGAAGCTGCTGCTGTGCCGGACTTCCAGCCGCGGGGGAACCGGCGCGACCCGGCGGTTCAAACGGCTGCGAGCCCCGCGTTGGCATGCAACGCATGCTCGTCCCGCTGATGGACCGTTAAACGGCGTTCGAAACACAGATAATGCAGCTCGATGTCCCGCCATGAGGAAGCCGGTTGCAGCGACGTCCCCGACAATTCGCACAGTTCGTCGAGCAATTCCAACAGTTCGTCGTGCTCGGCATGCAACTGCCGCAATCTGTCCCGCACTTCCGGTTGGTGGCGAAAGAAATCCGTCAGATACTGTTCGTCTTCTTCCAGATCGAACAAGCGGCGGACATGCCGGGCCAGTTCGGCCAGACGACAGGGCACATCGTCGATCGGCACGGTCGGGCACCACCACGAAACATCCGCCTCGGCGGATGCGATCTCATCCAAAAGATCCCGAATTTCGGCCAATTGCTGCTGCAACTGCTCCTGCCTGCCACGCAACTGACGCTGGACTTGCTGAGAATCACGACACATCACCACAGCCCCCTTTCCACGGCAGCCTGCCGTCTGGAGTGGCCGCGACGCGCCAAGCCGCCGTCGCGGCGACGTCGACCATGATTTCAATCCCCTTCATCGTCTCGCAGATCGCGAAAAAAGTCAAGCAGCGGCGGAACAATCGAGCTTGGCAGCCGTTCAAGAGAGATTCGGGGCCGCCGGCAAAGCCGTGTTTTACTTGAGCCCCCGATTGCGCAAACCCGCAAAATCTGCTTTAATGGGAGGGGTTTCCCAAAGCAGAGATCGGGATTCGGCTGTTTTTACTCGGAGAAAGCTTGAACATCATGAGAAACCAACGCAAGACACCCAGAGGTTTCACTGGGCAGTACGGGATGATCCTTCTTTTGGCTCTGACCGCCCTGATGCCAGGGCTCGCGGCAGCAGATGAGCCGGCAAACGTGATGCCGAACCCCTCGTTCGAGCTTGTATTCGATGAGATGCCGGTCGGGTGGGTTACCCGCGTGTGGGCCGGCGAGGGGCAGTTTCAGTACCCCGCGGAGGGCCGTGACGGCGGATCGAGCGTAATGATCGCGTCGGACGAGGGAGGCGACCTCAGCTGGACGGTCCAGGTTACGGTCGATCCGCAGAGCACCTACCGGCTGTCGGGTTGGATCCGCACCGAGGACCTCGAGCCGGGAACCGGCCAGGGGGCCCAGCTGAACGTGCACCAGCATCGCCGCGCGGTGACGCCCGCGGTGACCGGAACTTCGGATTGGACGCATGTCGAAACGATCGTGCAGACGGGCGAACAGGACACCTTGACAATCAACTGTCTGTTTGGCGGCTGGGGCCTTTCGCAAGGCCGGGCTTGGTTCGACGATCTGCGGCTCGAGAAGATCGATCTGTCGGATTACCAGCCCCGCGCTCGGATCGATGCCGGCCAGACGGGCGAGCCGATCCATCCCTTCATTTATGGCCAGTTCATCGAGCATCTGGGACGCTGTATTTACGGGGGGATTTGGGCGGAGATGCTGGAGGATCGCAAGTTCTACTTCCCGATCACGCCCGAATATCGGCCCTATCGCGGGTTATTGGACACGCCCTTTCCGGTGGTCGGCGCCTCGCCGTGGGAAATCCTCGGGTCGGCCGACGGCGTGCAGATGATTTCGGAGGACTCCTTTGTGGGCGACCACACCCCGCAGATTGCTGCGGGAACCGGCATCCGCCAACGGGACTTGGGAGTTGTCGAGGGCGGGGCGTACACGGGTTCGATCTGGTTGAAGGCGGTCCAGGGCGAACCGCGGGTGCGGGTCCGCCTGGCTTGGGGCGACGACGCGGATGCGGGCGAGGCAGTCGAGTTCGCCGAGCTGACGGACGCATTCGTGCAATACGAGTTCGAGTTGACTGCGGGGGCTCGCACGGACCAGGCGATGTTGGAGGTCCACGTGGATGGGGGCACCATCCGGCTGGGAACGTTGTCGCTGATGCCCGCCGACCATGTGCGGGGGATGCGTGCGGACACGCTGGAGTTGCTGAAGAAGTTGGATGCCCCGATGTACCGCTGGCCGGGTGGCAATTTTGTCAGCGGGTACAACTGGCGTGACGGGATCGGGCCGCGGGACCAGCGCCCGCCGCGCACGAACCCGGCTTGGACGGGTGTCGAGCATAACGATTTTGGACTGGACGAATTCATCGACTTCTGCCGCGAGGTGGGCGCCGAACCGATGATTGCCGTCAATACGGGCTTCGGAGACGCTTACTCGGCAGCCCAGCAGGTCGAGTACACCAATGCGGGCCCGGAGACCGTGGGCGGCAGCTGGCGGGTCGAACACGGCAATCCGCAACCGTTTCGCGTCCAGTACTGGTGTGTGGGCAACGAAATGTGGGGCCCCTGGCAATTGGGGTTCATGCAGCTGAGCCATTACACGCGGAAGCACAACGAGGTGGCACGGGCCATGTGGGACGTGGATTCGGACCTGCACCTGGTCGGCAGCGGCCAGTTGGGAACGATCAATCGGCAGCACGATCCGAACGAACAGCGTTGCTGGTCCACCGGCATGTTGCAGGATTGCGCTGATTGGATGGACACGCTATCCGAGCACTTTTACCATGGCCGCAATCGCGACGATCTGCTGGCCCATGTGAATCAGCTGGCCAACTCGATACGGTCCAAGGCCGAAGGACGGCGGCGTGTGCAACAGGAATTGGGGCTGCTGGGCGATCGCAACGTGCCGATTGCTATGACCGAGTGGAACTACTGGCATCACCCCTACATTTATGGTGAACTCGGCTGCCGCTACGATCTGGCCGATGCGCTGGGGGTGGCGATCGGGTTGCACGAGTATTTCCGCCAGAGCGACATCATCATGATGGCTCATTATGCACAGACCGTGAACGTGATCGGCTGCATCAAGACGACGAAGACCGAAGCGTTCTTCGATGCCACCGGGTTGCCGCTGAAGCTCTATCGCCGCGAGTTCGGCAGTTTGCCGATCCCGTTGTCCGGCGACTATGGCCTGATCGGATTGGACGTGGCTGCGGCATGGACCGAAGAGCGGGACGCGGTGACGATCGGGGTGGTCAACCCGAACCGCGAGTCCCAGACGTTGACGCTGGACATCGCCGGGGTGCAATTGGCTGGCGAAGGAGACGGTTGGATCATCGCCGGTGACGATCCGCGGTTGTACAATGAGGCCGGCCAGACGCGGTTGGAGATCGTGGACCAGACGATCTCGGCAGACGGTTCGATCGAGCTACCGCCGCTAAGCATTGTGGTGGTACGGCTGCCGGTGGTTGAGTAAGGAGGCGCGGACGTCACGACACGCGGTTTGTCTTTGAAGCCCGCCCTCTACTATGGATGGGTGATGGTTCCCCTGTCCATGGCCATTTTAATCGCCAGTTCGCCGGGGCAGACGTTTGGTATTTCCATTTTCACCGAATCGATCCGCACGGCGTTGGGATTGAGCCATGGACAGCTGGCAGCGGCCTACACCTTGGGAACGCTGCTCGGCGCGGTGCCCATCACGTTGATCGGGCATCAGATGGACCGTCATGGTCTCCGGCGGACGCTGCTGGTGGTGATCGGTCTGTTCTGCTTGACCTGCGGGTTCATGTCGTTGGTTCAAGGCTGGCTCACGCTGGTGACGGCCTTTTGCCTGCTGCGGATGCTCGGGCCCGGGGCTTTGGCCTTTCTCAGCGGCAACGCGTTGCCGTTCTGGTTCGAGCAACGCTTGGGCTTTGTCGAAGGCCTGCGACAGGTGGGGATGGCGGCCGCGATGGCGTGTATCCCCGCCTTTCATTTGTGGCTACTCAATCAGTGGGGCTGGCGCGGAGCCTACCTGCTGCTGGGGACCGGCATCGGCTTGCTGCTGCTGCCGGCTGTCGCCCTGCTATTCCGGAATCGGCCCGCCGATATCAACCAGCCGTTCG
>SLMF01000305.1 GCA_007133715.1 Planctomycetaceae bacterium | reverse complement strand
GGCTCGCCGAATGGCTGCTCCCGAATGACCGTTTTCTGAAGAAGTATGACCCTGCCAGCGGGATAAGACTCGCGGGGCGCGACCTGGAAGGCAAACCAGCCGGAGACGAACTGCGCCCGGTTCGCGACGCCAGCAGGCGGCGGTCTGCCTGATAGCGGCCCTGCCTCTCGAGCGACCGCCGCCGCGGCAGGCTCGCACGAACGAAGACGAACGAGACAAAAAAACCGAACCCCTACTTTTAGGAGCCAACCCATGTTACAGACCAAGTTTGCGGAAATGCTCTTGCCGGACGAAGTCAAGCAGCTGCTGGGCAGCTGTCCCGATTTCTGTGTGCCGTCCGACCGTGCCCGTCTTTTCGAACTGGCCATGGGCGACGATCCGGAAGCTTCGACGTTCGAGGTGGCCTACGATCTTCCGGACGGCCAGCGGGTGGTGGAGGCGATTGTCACCCGTTGCCGCAATGGACTGTCGATCAATTACACGGAAGCCTATATGCGGCGGCGGGACCCGAACTGTTTGGTGGTCGCGGATGATGAGCCGTCGGACAAGCCGTTGTTTCGGGAGCGGTTTGGCGTACCCTTCGACGACCTCCGCGAGCAGACGCACGCTTGGCTGCGGAAGCAGGAGTTGATCGTTTTGCCTTTGTATACGGGGGGCACTGATTTTGGTTATCCGACGTTGCTGATCGCGCCCCGCAACGCCGGGTTTTTCTGCGGGGGGCTGGCCGACCTGCAGCAGATGATCGCGGCCGATCGCGTTCCCTTGGATTTCGCGCCCCAGGCGATGATCTACGTCGCCCCGCCGTTCCGACACACGCATTTCGGCGGCCAGCAGGTGGTGGTGCATAACCGCCGCACGTCGGTGCATGAGATCTACGCCTACAACCTGTACCCCGGCCCGAGTGCCAAGAAGGGAGCCTACGGGGTGCTGATCCATCAGGGCGAGCGGGAAGGTTGGTTGACCGCCCATGCCTCGACGGTCCAGGTCATCACGCCGTACGACAACGTCACCACCATCCTGCACGAAGGTGCCAGCGGTGGGGGTAAGAGCGAAATGCTGGAACCGATCCACCGCGAACCGGATGGGCAGGTGCAGTTGGGTAAGAATCTGGACACGGGCGAGCGCCGCACGCTGATCCTGCCCCGCACCTGCGAGATGCGACCCGTCTCGGACGACATGGCCCTCTGCCATCCCTCGTTTCAAAGCGGCGACGGGCGACTGGTTGTCATGGACGCCGAAAACGCGTGGTTCCTCCGCTTCAATCACATCACCCGCTACGGCACGGACCCGTACTGGGAATCGCTGTGCTGCCACCCGGACGAGCCCTTGCTGATGTTGAATATGGACGCCCGCCCGGGTGCCACGGCGCTGATCTGGGAACACACGCAAGACGCGCCGGGCGAACCGTGTCCGAATCCGCGGGTGATCATGCCGCGGCATCTGGTGCCGCGGGTGGTGTCGGAACCGGTGGCGGTGAATCTCCGCAGTTTCGGGATCCGCACTCCCCCCTCGTCCCGTGAAGAACCGAACTACGGGATTTTCGGCATCCTGCACATCCTGCCGCCCGCACTCGCTTGGCTCTGGCGTCTGGTCGCTCCGCGGGGACACGCCAACCCCAGCATCACCCAGACCGCAGGGATGAGCAGCGAGGGGGTCGGGTCGTTCTGGCCTTTCGCCACCGGCCGCCGGGTGACCCAGGCGAATCTGCTGTTGCGGCAGATCCAGCAGACGCCGCGGACCCGGTATGCCTTGATCCCGAACCAACACGTCGGCATCTGGTGGACCGGATTCATGCCTCAGTGGCTCTCTCGCGAGTACATGGCCCGGCGCGGTTCCGCCCGCTTCCGCCGCGAACAGCTGACACCCGCCCGCTGTCCGCTGCTGGGGTATGCCATGCGTTCGATGCAGATCGAAGGCACGGCGATTCCCCGCTGGTTCCTGGAGGTCAATACGCAGCCGGAGGTGGGTAACGAGGGCTACGACGCCGGGGCGGAGAAACTGTACGCCTTCTTCCGCCAAGAGTTGCCCAAGTACCTCGAGCCGGATCTCGATCCGATCGGCCGTTACATCATCAAATGCTGTCTGGACAGCGGCAGTCTGGCCGATTACGAAGCGCTCCTGCCCCAGGATCTGTTCGTCGAAGAAACCAGCTACCGCTGGCGCCGTGGCGACCAGCCCGGCATGCCCACGAGTTAGTTCGCCGTAGCCCCGCTGCTCAGCCAGCCAGTGCGGGCGTCAAGGAGAACAGGGAGCGGAGCGTGCGGTACAGGCGCTGGGCCAGCGGTTGGGGGCTGACCCGGATCTTGGCGCGGCCGCGACTGCCCAGCGGCAGGCGGCCGTAGCCCGGCTCCAACACGACGCGGGCCTGATACGAAGGTGCCGCGGGCCGCGGGTTGCCCTGACCATCGATGCGTATCGGCAAGTCGCTGCCGCCCCATTCCCGCGGGACGATTCGCAACTCGCGATGCGCTACTTCCTCCAGCTGACCCCGCAAAATTCGCCAGGGACTGGTCTCGATCTGCAACCGCACTCGCTGGCCAGGTCGCACGGCAGCCAGCTGGGACTGATCGATCACCAGCAAAGCCTCCAACTGGTCAGGATCGCCAATCAAACCGACCAGCGTACCGACCTCCAGATGACTGCCCCGGGCGCCCGGATCCAGCGGGGTCAGACGGCTGGTTGGCAGGCGGCCCGCGCCGTAATTTTCCGCCGCGGGCCGGGGTGGAGAAAACAGGGTCCCCGCCAGCGGGGCAAGCACCACCAGTTGCGAGGCGTCCCTGCGGCGTTGCTCGAAGCGGTTCTCGACGTCTTCCAGATCGGCCGCCGCCGCCGGGAGCCGCGCCGCTACCGCCGGATCCTCGCTCTGCCGCGCCCGTAAGTGGGCCAGCCGCAGACGCTGGACATCGCGACGGCCGCGGAGCGCCGCCAGCTCCCGTTCCAACGTCAGATTGCTCAAACGCACCAAAGGCTCCCCCGCAGCGACTACGGTACCGGCTGCGACCGCTTCCTCCAGCCGGCCGGGAACCGTCACAAACACGGGCCGAGCATTCGCCGGCTGCAGCACCGCCGGCACGACCACGCGATGCGGCAGGGGAACCAGGAGCAGGGCGAGCAGTGCCAAACCGGCCCCCACCAGCGCCCCCCGCACGCGGCCGCGACGCAAACGCCGCCAAGCTCCCGGATGCCGCCAGAAATCGGCCGCGCGAACCAGCGGCCCACGGAGCAGCCCCCACAGCACCATCCCGATCACCGCCACCCCCAGCACCGGCACTCCCTGCGACTTGGCCATCCGATAGATCAACCCGAGGATCGCGCCGATCACCATCACCCGGTAGCCCGCCGCAGCCAGTGCATAGGCTTGCAACAGCCCCCGCCGCCGTTCGGGCAACGACCGGTCTTCGCCCTGCCCCACGTCCAGGAACCAGCGGCGGACCGAAGCGCCGAGCAACGCCTGCGAGCGTTGAGCCAGATTCGACACACCCAGCAGATCGGCCAGCACATAGTAGCCATCGAAACGCATCAGAGGGTTCCCGTTGAAGAGCAGCGTATTCACCGAACAGACGACCACCACGTTTAACAGCAACGCGTTTAACACCCCGGGTGCCGTGAACCACCACACGATCAAGCAGGCCGCGGCCAGCACGACCTCGACCCCGATCCCGGCAGCCGATACGGCGATCCGCTGCCCACGGCGAGGAAACAACCACGCGTCCGAGACATTGCAGTACAGGCAGGGAGTGAACACCAGCAGCAGCAGCCCGATCTCGTGGCATTCGCCGCCGAAGTGGCGGCAGGCCAAGGCGTGTCCCAGTTCGTGCAGGCATTTGGCCAGCGCCAAAGCGACCGCCAGCCACAGCAGATTGCCCGCAGCCAAGAACGTGGCCCAATCGGGCAAGCGAGCTTGCAGCGTCTGGAATTCGACCGCTGCCAGCAGCAGCGCCCCAAGGGTCAGCAGCAGGCACAGGCCCAGAAACCACGGCGAAAACAGCCAGCCGACGTGCCGGGCCAACCGACCGAGCCACGGTTCGGGATCGAAGCCGGCCACGCGGATCGCCAGCGGATTGCTCAGCGCCGCCCAGCGATTCTGGCACCGACGGCGACGATGCTGTTCCCAGAGCTGTTGGCCCTGCCCCGACGTCTCGGACACCAGCAACCCCGCTTGGTGCAATCGCCCGGCGAACGCCAGGATCTGTCCCAGTTCCAGCCGCAAGGGGGCGAAACGCGTGGCGAAAGCTCGCTGGATCTGGGCCGCACTGGTTCGCCCATCCAGCATCTGCCAGATGGCCAACTCTTCGTCCCGCAGCTCGAAGTAACGCAACGCCACCGGATCCTTCAATACCCAGCCGCCCTCGGCCGCCGCCTCATGACGATGTACCGACACGTCCGCCCGACGCCACAAAGTCAACGGCCGCTCAGCAGCAGACGAATTGTCGTACCCGTTTGCAGACATAGAAATGACAAGCGTTCGCGCGGAACGGTGGCTGCCCAAGCAGCCCCATGGAAAGCGGGGATGGTCGCTGCATTATGACATATTCGTCAAAAAAATCCGATACCGTCCGACACGTCCGACCCCGTCCGGTTCAACGCGTCTCCCCGGCTCGGGCGACGCGTGCCGGGGCTTCCCGGAAGGGCTGATTCTTTTGATACAGTTCCAGTCGCCCGCGGACTGCAGCCTGCTGGGCGCGCGGGGCCAGTTGGACGGCTTTCGCCGCCGCTTGGCGCGCCTGATCGAAACTGCCCTGGTTCGCCCACGCGGCCGCCAGCGTATCCCAGGCGGTGGCGTCGTTCGGCCCCAACAGTTCCAGTGCCTGTTGAGCAGCCCGGAGAGCCAATTCGGCGTCGCGAGTTTCGGGGTCGGGACAGGTGGCTAGCAGCCAAGCCGCACCGCGGTAGGCGGCCGCCGATTCGGGGTCGTGATGCAACGCCTGTTCGTAATCCAAAGCCGCACGCTCCCAGCGGCCCAACCGGCGATGAACCTCGGCACGTTGTACCAAGGCTTCCACGTGGTCGGGCTGCAATTCGACGGCGCGTTGGAAATCGGCAAGTGCTTGTGTGAGCTGTCCGCGTTGCAGATAGGTCTCTCCACGGCGCAGGAGCGTATCGACATCCCGGGCGTCCAATTCGGCCGCTCGCGTGTAATCGGCGATCGCCGCCTCCCACCGACCCTGCAGCCGGTGGATCTCGCCGCGGTTGAACCAGCTGTTGGCGTAGTCCGGCTTCAAACCAATCGCCCGGCTGAAATCGGCCGCGGCAGCATCCAACTGGCCCGTCAGGGCGCGACTCACGCCCCGATTGTGCAAGGCCTTCCAATAGTCGGGATGCAGCTCGATCGCCGCCACAAACTCTTCCCGAGCCAGCCGGTCCAGAGAACGGGCGGCATCCCGTTGCCCGGCCTGCATCAATTCGGCCGCCTGACGGGCATAGT
>SLMF01000707.1 GCA_007133715.1 Planctomycetaceae bacterium | reverse complement strand
GATGAAGGAACGCACCCCCGAGCAGTACCAGGTATTCATCCGGGGCTACAACCGGACGTGGTGCGCGAAGTGGGAACGGTAAAATCCCGCCGCACGTGGCCCGACGTCGGCCCGTGTGGCGGCCAGGCACCGGGTTTGGCCCGAGCCTTGGCCGGTGGCGGCACGCGGCCCACGGCGGCTATTTCGGCGGCGCCAGACCGGCCGCTGCGAGCCCGCGGCACCAGCTGCCGAAGGCGTACTTCACATTCAGGGCGAAGGTACGGTTCTCCAAAGCGACGTCGGACCACTTGAGCGTCAATCCGGCCCGGTGCCGCCGGTGCAGTTCCTGGATGATGGCGTCGCGCTCCAAGCGACCCGACTTGCCGGGCGGGGCTATCCTCTCAAGCGTGATGCCAGCGGCCTTCAGGGCCTTGCGCCAGGAGCCGAAGTGCTGACGCGCTGTATCGACGAGGCGTCGGTCCCGACGTGCAACACTGCGTGCGGACAGGTCGTATCCGTTGCAGCACAGCTTCCGCAGCTTGCGGAGCACGCGGTCGGGGCTGTACTGATCCTCGATGGCGGCCCTCCGCCGACTGATTCCCGCATAGGTCAGCGCCGTCTCCCAGGTGCCAAAGTGCTCACAAGCTGCGGAATGTAGCGCCCTCGCGTCCCGCGCCGCGGCCTCAGCCGAGAGCGGCTGTCCCCGGACCTCCCGCTCGACGATCTTCCGGATTACATCTTCGCGTCTCATTCGGTTTTCCTCTTTTTACGACGAACCTTCGACCCTGTCTTGAGTCCCGCGGCCGCCACGGCATCGCGCCACGAACCGAACATGCGTATCGCTGCGCCGGCCAGCGGTGGGTCTTCTCGGAACACGAGGCCGCTGGTCAGCCCCGCCCCGCGCGCGTGGCGAGCGCCAATCTCCGCGATCACCCGTTCGGGTGACCATTTTTTCCGGCTGGGTTCGAGCCCGGCTGCGGCAACCGCTGCCCGCCAGCTGCCGAAGTGCTGCTTTGCGGCGCCGTACAGCCCCTGATCCTGTTTGGCCACGTTCGAGATCAGCCGCCCCTGTTCATGCCAAGCAATGATCGCGTCGATGACAGCGGCCTTGGTCCACGTTCTGACGGGGGCACGGACGGGGATCTTGTTCGAGAGCCCTGCCGCCGCCACAGCATCGTCCCACGTACCGAACCGCCGCTTGGCGGCACAGGCGAGCCTCAGGTCGCCGAACCCGATCCGATGAATTGGCAGGCCCCGCACATAGCCATCCTGGATCGCTTCGATCACGCGGCGGGGAGGCCAGAGGCGGTTCTTCGGCTCAACGCCGGCGACCTCCATGGCTTTCTCCAAGCTGCCGAACAGCCGAGATGCCGCCCCGGCCAACGGATAGTCGACGGTCCGCAGGTTCTCGGTGGAATTGCGATCCCAGGCCTGCAGCTGCTCGATGACTCGCTGCTTGGACCACCTCCGCCGTGGCTTCGGGTTCAAACCGGCGGCGCGCAGAGCCTTCTCCCAGTTCCCGAACGTGCGAATCGCCGCGGTGAACAGCGGCTTATCCTCCCTCCATGTCCGCGACAACGCTTCGGGTGGGCGATCGTGAATTGCCTCAATCACCAAACGCTTCGTCCAGCGGCGGCGAGGTTTCACATCAAGCCCTGCGGCCGCGAGCGCCTTGATCCAGCCGCCGAACCGCACCTTCGCGGACCAGTAAAGCTGCGGATTGGTGTCGTAGACGCGCACCAGCGGTTGACCACGTTGCCTCAGTGCGGCGATCTCCTGGAGGACCTTTTCCTCCGACCAGGCCACCGGCGGAGACATCGCGTACCCAGCAGCTTTCAATGCTCGCTTCCAGCTGCCGAACGTTCTCTTGGCGGCAGTATACAGTGCGCCGTCATCACGGTACGTCGAAGACAGTGGCAACCCCTGCGCCGCCCGTGCCCGAATTGCATCAATGACCTCCTGCATTCTGGCTCCTGGGCAGTGCTCGCCCACTCGGATTCCCGCGGCCGCGAGCGCCTGATGCCAGCCGCCCACGTACTTCCTGGCTGCTGCGGCCAAGCCGGGATGCTCCTCAGAACACGGGATGCACCCGCTCGAAGCGAGTTCCCGAAGATCGTCGAGCACCCGTTCCCGCGACCAGCGCTGGCGGTCAGTCTCGAATCCCGCCGCTGCCAGTGCGTTTCGCCAAGTGCCGAAGTGGTTGCACCCAGCAGCACGCAGACCTCGCTTGCTGCGCCAGATGCTATGAATGGGCACCCCCTGTCGGTGCAATGCCTGGATCTCCGCAATAATGCTTGCGCGGTCCCAGTTCCGCGTACTGCGGGGCTGGACTCCCGCTTCCAGCAGAGCTTTGCCCCAACTCCCGAAGTGCCAATTGGCGGCCCCGACCAACTGAGAATCCTGATGTAGCTGAGCGCCGGCCTGGTGGCCAGCTTGAATGGTGGCGATGATTTGCTCTTTCGTCCAGGTCCTGCGGGCGGACTCGAACCCCGCAGCTCGCAATGCTGCCCTCCAACTGCCGTGGAACCGCTTCGCAGCCCCGTAGAGGTTCTGATTATGCTTCCACACGTTCGACGGCGACACACCACGGCCTACCCAGCGCTGAATCTCCACGATCACCCGCTCGCGGGACCATGCTACGCGGGTCATGCACGCCCTCCTTCGTTGCCGAGTCCCGCTGCTGCCACCGCCTTCCTTCGCTGGCATCTCATCGCTCCGTGCTGTTGATGATCTGTTCGAACGCCGCCAGCTCCCGAGCGTGGTGTTCCTGCATGTGTTCCCGCACGCGCGGGTTGTTGACCAGCGAGCGGGCGAAGATTACCAGCTTCAACAGGTTCGTCGTGTACTGGCGGTACAGGCCCGAGTAGAAGTCCTGCTGCTGCTCCGCCTCCCGCAACTTCTTCAGCAGATCCGTCTTCCTCTCGTCGGCGCGGGTCCAGGGCGTCTTGTTGCCAGTCACCTTGGCTCGCTTGGACACGGGCGTCTTGAGGACCAGTCCCCGTGCGAACGTAGCGCTGTAATCCTTGCAGGAATCCATCAGCTTCAGGATCTCCGCCTGGCGCTCGGGTTTCACGTGCGTCAGCTCTTTGGCGCACTGGACGGTCAACCTGCCCGCCTCCAACGCGTCCTGTACCGCCTGAGCCAGCTTCTTCATCAGCCCCTGGTTCAGCCGATGGCCGATCCCCGACATGCCCAGCGCGTTGGCGATTGTCTTCTCGTCCAGTTCCTCCAGCGACTTGCGCAGCATGCGCATCTCCTGCGAGGAACTGAGGTGGTTGACCATGCGGTTGCCGGTGAATGCCTCCCGCTGGTTCCAGATCAGGCATGGCACGCTCTCCACGCCCATCTCCAGCAGAATGCCATACCGGAGAACGCCGTCGAGGATCTCGAAGACGTCGTCCTGCCGGTACACGATCAGGGGTTCAAGCAGCCCCACGGCCCGCAAGCTGGCCTCGATCCGGTTGCGGTACTTCGGGTTGACCTTGCGTTCGTTCCGTGGCACGAGCTTCACGATCGGAATGTCCATCCCGTGAACGGGTTTTCCATTGGTGTTCATCATTGGTTCTCCGAATTAAGAGTCGTAGCGAAAGTCGCCGGCCAACTCCGGCCGTTGGTGCAGGTTCTCCTCCCGCAGGATCTGGACGAGCGTCGCGTCTTTCCACAGCGCGTTGATGCCGGTCAGGAGTGTCATGAAGCGGTTCTCCTTAGTCTGGGCCTCGCGGACGTAGGACGTCTTGGCCTTGGTCGCCTCCGCGATATCCTGGCGCAGCTGCGTGACGGTATACTTGGCGGAGGTTTCCCCGGTCCGGTGCGTAGAGTCGCGGGCCCGGCTGGTGATGATCCGCCGGGCCTGGGCGAAGTTGTTGGTGGTGACCAGGCCTTCGTCGAAGGCGTCCATCAGCACGTTCTGCAACTGCGCGTTGTCGGTCGACGCCACCTGCGTAGCAAACTTGATCGGGAACACACCCTGTTCCACACCGCGGATCAGCCGCTCCTCGCCCTGTTCCACCAGGCGGATGTAGGCTCGGATGTAGCCCTCGTCCTTGACCGCCACGGTGGCGATCTTCTTGTAGTCCCAGCCTTCGTCGTGCATCCGCTTGAGTTCGCGGGCGAATTCCATGCTGTCCCGCTTGGTGCGGGCGAGGTTCTCGATCAGGGACTGCAGGTGCGCCTCCTTGCGGGTACAGGTGATGACCTCGGCCAGCACCGTTTGGCGCCCCAGCTTCTTGTGGGCCAGCAGACGGCCTTCGCCGCAGATCAACTCGTACATTCCGGTGCGTTCCAGGAACTTGTCGTTGATCCGAATCGGCTTGAGCAGGCCGACCTGGTCGATGCTCTGCACGTTCATGTCGAATTGGTCCTGCTCCCGATTGCGGGAGTTGATGACCTTGATCTTGGCGATCGGGACGTCCTGGTACCGGCGGCGGCCGAAAGGGACGATGTCGATGACGGATTCCATGTTTGCCTCCTCACAGTAGTTGCTGCAGAAATGCCAGATCCGTGCGCCCGAACAGCTCGGTGCGCGTGGACGTGGATGTAAAGCGGAACGTGTTGTCGCCGCCCAGCCAACGTGGCAGGGCAACGTAGCCGAGGATCTCCGACTCGTCCGGCTCCGAGAGCAGTACGCCCAGGGTGATGTCGATCACGGTGCGCGGGTCGGGGCGGAACGGCCAGTACGCGGCGTAGCCCCGCGAAACGGGTACCGCCGGTTGGACGGAAACCGTCAGCTTTTGGTCCAGCACCAGGAAGTCGGCATAGGACAGCACCTCGGGCACCTGGTTGCAGATCTGTTCGTGGACCTGTTGCCGAGCCCGGTCCCGCTGGCTGCGATACAACTGCTGAAACGCCAGATCCAGCGAGCCGAATTGGCGGGCATAGGCGCCGGCGGAAGGCGTCTCCTTGTCGAGCCGTAACAACGACGAGTAGAGCAGGCCGTAGCGATGGTATAATCCGTTCAGCAGTTCCAGCATCCGCTCGGGAGCGTACTTCTGCTTGCGTTCGGCCAGGATCTCTTGGGCCCGTAGAAACTGTTCGACATTGATGATGCCCTCGAAGGCTTCCGGGGTGCGGACCCATTGTTCGGGCGGATTGTGCCGCTTGGGCGTTTTCAGTTTGCTGGTGGTCTGGTTGTAGACCATGGTGCCGACGTATTTCTCGTTTTGGAGCCTGTAGATGACCATCGGTCCGGTCCAGCAACCGCCCCGGGCAGAGCGGATCTGATCGGCATTGAGGCCCTCGGCGATGCGATACTCGGAGTAGCCCGACTCGGTGAATTCGTCGAAGATCCGGCGAATCGTGTCAGTAGCGAGACCTTCGTCTACGACCAAGGTGACGCGTTGGTTTTGGATCGCCTTGCGTTTGCCGGGCTCCAGGATATGGACCGGCTCGCGTTTCTCGTCCAGCAGCAATCGTTGCAGGCCCCAAGGCGGTGGCCCGCCGGTCCAGTAGCCTTGTT
>SLMF01000046.1 GCA_007133715.1 Planctomycetaceae bacterium | reverse complement strand
TCTGCCCCGCTACGGACCCGTGCCTTGCCAGCGCACTGCGGATCGTGCTGGACAACGTCGGTCCGGAGAGTGGCAACCCGGAGTTTATTTTGCAGGGTGAGGTGTGGCGGGATGCGGTGCGGCGGGACACCCAACACGGTTGCGATTACCGGATCGATCTGTGTGAGATCCCCTCATGAGGAACTCGGATAGAATCGCAGCGGGCCGCCAGCCGCGCGCACATAGACAGGGGAATTACCGTCCCCGAAAAGAGAGAGAAGAATGTATCGTCTGATCTTGGATTAACCGCTCGGCGCGGGTCTCTGACCCCGCCGAAACCGCCGACCGTAGGTCTCCCAGCCCCGTTTTGTTAGAGCCTCTTAGGAAGCCCAACATGTACCGTTTAGTCCTGGATTATTTGATGAGTCCTTTTTTGCTGCTGATGGCCCTGACCGGACTCGGTTTGCTGAATCTCTGGCGTCAGCGCGGTTTGTCCCGCAGCGCGGTGAAATGGGCCACCGTTCCCTTTCTGCTGCTTGTCTTGTGTTCCACGCCCGCCTTTGTCTACCCCTTTCTCGGGTCTCTGGAATGGAAGCATCCGGAGTTGAGCACCCATCTGGAGTCAGGTGCCACGATTGTGGTTCTGGGCGGTTATGTCGAGGCACCTCGCGAGGAAGGTCGGGACGCGCGGCTGGGTTCCGATTCCATGAACCGTTGCTTGTGGGCAGCGGAGCTGTACGTGCAGACGGCGAAAGCACGTCTGGTGCTGACGGGCGGGAAAGTGGAGCCGGCGGAACCGGGCCCGGCGATCGCGGAAGCCATGGCCGCTTTTCTGGTCCGCTATGGCGTTGACGCCCAGGATCTGATTCTGGAAACGGGCTCGCGCAACACGTATGAGAATGCGGTGAACACGCGCCGCTTGCTCGCCCCGTCCGATACGGATCGGATCGTGCTGGTGACCGACGCGTTGCACATGCCCCGGGCGGTCGCCTGTTTCCGCAAACAAGGCTTCGACGTCGTTCCGGCAGCCAGTCTGTACCGGACGGGCACCGGTTTTGAAGTCACGGCGGCCATGTTCCTACCCCATCCGCACGCCGCCCGCGATCTGCACCGGGTGCTGCACGAGTGGTTGGGACTCGTCTACTATCGCTACCAGGGTTGGCTCTGAGTTCCGGCGGCAAGGCAGCCGCGAGCGTTCCGCTCGGTGTTTCGGGGCAGGGCAGGGCAGGGCGGTTCTCAGTCGACATAACCAGGCAGCTCGGCAATCCTTGCCAGGATCTTCTCGCGGAGCTGCAGATAGCGTGGGTTGGTGGGCGACTGGTACTGGTCCTGGAATTCCTGCCAGGTAAGTCCTTCGGGCAGAGCGTCGATGGGGGGCAGGAAATGGGCGACGCGGAACGAGGCAGCGAGTTCCGCTAAGCTGAGTTTCTGGTCCAGCACGTGTTCTGCGAAGCGGATCCCGGCAAGATTGGCGGCCAAGTCGGCGAAGCTGAAGCCGGTTCCTCCTCGGGAATCGAGAATTTCTTTGGCCACGCCCGCGGTTTCGCTGATCTGGGGGCCGTAGGCTGCGGTCAGGAACGCGGAGACGGCGAAATGCTGGGCCAGATCGCGACGCTGCTGGACGGTGGGTGAGCCCAGACGCCGCAGGCGTACCTGACGCTCTTCGGACGTTTCGACCGCCCGGGTCAGGTCCGTAAGCAGGGGATGGTTCCAGAGCAAATCGGACGAATCCAGTCCGATTCCCAGGGCGAGCAGGAACGCGGGGGCGGCCACCTCCGGCGGCAGTTCCCCGGCGGCTTGGGCCAAGCTGCGGACATAGTGCGTGGTCAGGGCGTCGCCCTCCCACGATGCGTCCCCCACACCGCGGTCGACGGTGGAAGCTCGCGGCGGCTGCCGGGCTGCGACCGACGACAGCCGCAGCAACAGGAAACGCGTGGCCGCCACCGGCCAATCGCGTGCGGCCGGGTAGCGGGGCGGGTCACCCGCGGGCTCCTCCAGCGGCGGGGGGAGGGGTACCTGCGAGGCCAGAATCTGTACGAGCCGCCCCGCGGCATTGTCGTCCGGGAAGGCTTCTGACAAGACACCGTACATCTGTGTCAAACGCAGGGCCGTTTCGGGAGTCAAATCGGAAATCGCTTCGATCTGCCGGAAGCGGATTTCTTCAGACCACAAGAAGACAGCTAACGCGTTGATCGGATCGAAGCGGATGTCGGGACTGCCACGCCGCAACGGGCCCTCGCCCAACCGCTGACGCATGACCGAATCCGCTTCCGGGCTGTGGGCGGCACCCAGAAAATGGCCCAGCTCGTGGACCAGGACCTCCAAACGGTCCGATTCGGTCATCTGCGGGTTCGCTTCCCGGATCAGGATGTGGGGCTGCAGGGGCGCAGGGATCCCGCCCACCCGCCGATCAAGCGACGTTGCCGGACGCTGGCTGGTGAAACCGAGCGCCAGGCGCGCGGGCTCCGGATCCACCTGCCGCTGGAAGTCCCGCAGCAAGTTTTCGAAGGTGACGGGCGGTTCCGGCGACGTCCAGGTTCCTGACGCCACCACCTCGAAACGTATCTGGAACCAGCGGGAAAAAATCTCCGAGGCCGCCTCGACCCGCTCTCGCAACCGACGCTCCCAACTCTGCCGCCGCGCCGGTTCCGCCTGGTCCACCAAAATCTTGACCCGAATCGCGGTCACCTCTTCCCACTGCCCGGTGTTCCCCAGGTCCCGCCCCTCGCGAGTGCGGGCATCGTGCCGCAGGCTGATCTTACGCAAACTCACCGGTTGCCCGGGCTCACTCCAAAAGTAGTAAGCCGAATTCGGCAGCAGATCATGACGGATCGGCGGGTCCTCCTCATAGGTCAATTGCATCGCGCCTCGCAGGGGAAGCGTGAGCAACGCCCCGGATTCCAAGACCCGACGTTGCGGCTCGGCAATCGTGGTTGTTGCCAGAATCTCGATCGGTTCGCGGGTACGATTGACCAATACCACGACATCCGCGACGATGGAAGAGGCGGCTGCCAGCCAAACGAAGCCGGCGATTGTCAAGCGAACCGGCCGGGTGAACTTCACGTCAGTGCCTCATGGATCAGAAAAATCAGACCGTGCACAGGATCCCTTAGGTGGCGCGGGCCGCACGCTCGCCCGGCTTGGCCCTCAGTATAGGCGAAAAAACGATTCCTTCCTACCGATTGCAGCGAACCTGCAGCCGGAGTGACCCATGAACGACACTTCTGATACGGCCGAGCACGCTCCGGCGAACCACGGCTTGGGCCCCGCCAATTCGAGGCGTTTGCAATATACGGGGCGTTTCCTGCCCGAGGCACTGGTCGTTGCCGCGCTGCTCTTTTTCAGCACGGCGTTGATCATCGCGTTTCGCAGTCATCGGCAGGGTGACGATCGCGGACCGCTCGCCAAGCAAGGCCCCGGCGGCATAACGTCTGCCGAGACACGGGGCGAGACGGGCCCCGAGACACGGGGCGAGACGGGCCGCTTCCCGCCATCAACCGGGCCAGCGGCACCGCAGGAAACTTCCCACGCGGCTGAATTCGGGGAATTCACGCCGTCACCGCATACCGACGCGGAATTCGACAACCATCCCCTCCGCAAAATTACCAGCCAGAATTGGCGCGAAGCCTCGCTGGAGGAGCGCGAGGCAATCGCTCGGATTCTCGCACGGTGGTTGCACGCCACAGCGACCGCTGAGGACCAACTGGAATTCGCCGCTTATTACCGCAGCCAACTCGACCTGTTGTCCCAACAACCAGATACAGGTACCGGCCCACTATGGGACTGGCTCCCCCTGATTCATGCCCGATTGGTTGCGAACGAGGATTGAGAACCCCGTCCCCTGATCTCGGCTACGCTTTGCCGATGACACTTTCCGTGTAAAGCACCCCAGAGCGAGGTTGATTCCTGAAGCAGACAGCGTCACAACCGGCCCGCGATTCCTGGCTTGACTCCTCCAGCGATCACACGATCGCCAACACAGAACACGACAGATTCCGTGGCGTACCGTACCGCCCGCGGGGCGGAACCCACCAGGGTGGCCCCGAAATGCACAGGCGAAGCCACGTCCGCTCGCTTGCCCTGTCCGTTCCGGTAGACTACGCTAAGGAAGGGTTACCGCGTGTCAACCTCTGCTCTTTTTTGCCCTGTTGTAGTCCCGTGAGGGAGACCGAATCATGAATTGTCGCCATGCTGCTGTGTTTTTGCTGATCCTTGCCGGGGCGTGTGCCCGCGAGGCACCCCCATCGAGCGAAGCTGGCAATGCGTCCGGCACGCCAGCTGCCGAGCCGCAGGACAGCCAGTTCGTACGGGCGGACCAAGAACCGGAGGGTACCGTGCCTCTGACTGGCCCGGAAAGGGCATCCACCACCCAACTGGAACCGGAAACGCCCCTGGACCTGCAGCTGGACCAGTTATTCCAGGCGGTCCAGCAACTACAAGCCCGGATGACACAAATCCAGGAAGACAACCAACGTTTACTGGCCACTTTGGGAACAACCTCGGTAAGCCTTCCGGCCGCGGAACAGGTCACGTCGCTGGACAACCGCCTGGAGCGATTGCAGCAAGCCGTCTCGCGACTGGAAGACCAGAGCGGCCAACTGCAGCAGAGCATCGACGAGAAGGTGGTCGCGCTGCGGCCGGCCGCACCCTCCCACGGGCAACTGATTGTCGAAAACAATACAGACAGCGACCAAGAGGTTTGGGTCAACGGCACCGCGCACCGGATCTGGGCCGGCAGTCAAGTCACCGTGGACGTTCCGATCGGAGAAATCACCACAAAAGCTGGCGACGAGGAACCCCGTACATGGAGGATCGACGCGCCCGACTATACCGAACGGCTCGAGTTGGTCCCCGCCAGTTCCCCACCGCGTAACGACTGAGCATCGGTGGATTCGCCTCAGGCGACGCGGCGTAGGAGTAAGCGAATCAGGGCCAAGCGCAGCAGCGTACGGGTGCATTGCGCCCCCCAAACCACGACTACAAAAAAGGCGATGACTGCGGGCAGAATTGCCAATTGGTTTTCTCGAGCCAGCGACCAATGGAGCAGCAGCAGCCCCGACAACGCGCCGACGATCATCACGAGCAATTTGTCGAGTGCCAGTTTGGCACACTGCTTGCCCTCGTGTCTCAGAAGACTGGCCTTGGCGCTGAGCGAGGCCAGTTCTCGCATCTGCTGGAACCTGTCGAGCCTTGTCTGAGGGTCACAATCCGACCAGCGACGCATTTGAGCGTCGGAAGCGCGTTGTCGAGGACATCCATCGCTGGCGGCGGATTGACGAATGGGGCGATCGTGTTGTTCGATGCGAAGCTGCAGATGACTCAGGTTTTGACAGAGATGAGCTTCTTCGGACGATTCTCTTCCCTCATCGTCAATCTGCGAGTCGGACGGCAGACCTCGAGCCGCGTGACCGGCATTTCCTTTGACCCAACTTGCGAGGGAACCTCTGGAGCCAGAATCGGC
>SLMF01000478.1 GCA_007133715.1 Planctomycetaceae bacterium | reverse complement strand
GTACGGAATTGCATGGGACAGCCCCGGATTCAAGACTCGGGATAGCCGTTTCAACGCAAAACGGTCATCAACACAAAGGCCAAACACAACAACACGACCACCACCGCAAACAAAGCTTGTCGCGTGGAGGGCCAATCGGCTGGCGGCGCCTGGTCCGGAAACTCGCGGCGAAGAAAGGCGTCATAGTCGAAATCCTCCTCCCGCCGCTCGTCCCACGGAGCGTCGTCCTCGTCAACCCAGCCCGATTCCTCGCTGGCACCACACGCGACGCAGAACTCCGCGTCCTCCGCCAGGGACGCGCCACAGTGCGGACAATGCAAGAACGCGTCGCCAGGGACCGAAAAAGGGCAGTTCATAGCGGCTCCGGCGGGGGATCCTGCAGCCAGGCGCGTGCCTCCTCGGCCCAGGGACTGTCAGGAGCCAAGTCCAAGAACCGATCCCAATGCTGCCGGGCCTCCGCCACCCGGCCCAAATCGTCCAGCGTGCGGGCCAGATGATAGTGCACGTCGGGGTAGTCGTTGTGGAAGCGCAGCGCGCCCTCGAAAGCCGCCACCGCCCATTCGCTCTGACCTAACTCGGCTAGCACGCACCCCAAATTGGCGCGGGCTTCCACATAGTCCTCGTCCAATTCGATGGCCATCGAATAACGTTCGCGAGCAGCCGGCAGATCGCCCAGCCGATAAAGCAACTCGGCCAACCGGAAACAGACCTCCGGTCGCGGCCCCCAGGCGGCCAGCATTACCCGGTAGACTTCGGCCGCCTCGGATAACTGGCCCGCGTCCTCCAACTCGGTGGCCCAAGCCAACATCTCGTCGCCCGAAGCCGGACCTGCTGCCTCGAGCCGATGCTCCTCGAGCGAAACGGTCGGCACGCGCGCATCGCCCGATGCTTCCGGTTCCCGTTCCAACGCAACAAAGTCGAATCGCAGCTGACCGCCCGGCTCGATCAGACCTTCCCCCTGACGCAACAGCAGCTGGCGACCTTCCACAATCACCGACAACTGGGCCAGCGGCCGCTCGACCCCGGGAACAAAACGAGCCAGCGCGTCCAACTTCCGCTCGATCGCCGCCGGCGAAGCCCCGGCCGCCAATAATTGGGCCAGGCGACGAGCGGTGGCCACCTCCTGAAAATCAAAATAAGGCAGCCGACGCACCTCCCGTACCGGGACAATCAATCCGCGACGATGCCAGCGACGGATCGTCGCTACCGATACGCCCAACAGCTCCGCCAACATCGCCGGCGTGTACAACCGCCGTACATGCTGCTCCGTTTCGACCAGCCCCAGCCGTTGCCACAGCACCGTTTCGCTGGTGATCTCCAATCGCCCCTCGGCCGCCGCTCGGCGCGTCGCAGCATCCAGCAGCTCGTCCGGTTCGACCAGCGGCAACTCGTCCGCGCCGAGCACGATCAGATCGACGTCCGCCCGTACTTCGTCCACAGGAATCCCGCCATATTGGCGGATCAGCTGCTGAGCCTCCCGCCGGGTTACCCCCAATTTGCCGGCAAAGGCCACGTGTTTGCCTGCCAGGAACGATTCGCCGTCCGAATCGTCCAGAAGAGGCTCATCCGGTTCGTTTTCCCAATCGGAATCCATCGGTTGAGGGCCCTTCGGCTCCTCCCCAAGTCGTGCCGCTGCCGCGCTGCCGCCGACCGCTCCGGCTGCCATCCGCTGTCCGCTTGCCTTGCCTGCCAAATCCATGGTTCCTCTTTTAATTACGGTTCTGCAGTCTAATACAAATCCGCCCCGCTGTCACCGTACGTTCGACTCCGGAACGGGCCGAGCACTTGACAAACGGGTGGCGAGGGTTGAAAACGCAGGCAAGCCCGTTCACCATCGCGGGCGTGGAAGCCCCCGCGCGCAGACGTCTTGCGAGATCGTTTCCCCCCCGAGGAAGGAGCGTGTTGCCATGAACACCGCGAAATACTTGGTTTTCTTGTGGGTCCTGGGAAGTGCGGCTACCTCTTGGGCGGGACTGCCACAAGTGCCCAATGCCGATTTCACTCGCGGCGATCAGACGCCCGAAGCCTGGGAATTGCAAGGCAGCGGGGATTGGCGCGATCGACAGGTGCTGGCCGTGCACGGGGAAGGGCAGGATACCAGCGCCTGGTGGACTCGGGACGTGCCGATGCAAGCCGGACATCGCTACCACTTTCAAGTCCGGGCGCGGCGGGCCAGCGGCAGCGGTATGGCGATCACCGGTCCCGCCTTCGCCAATCGCGATCATGTCGCGCTGACCGACCAGTGGAATTGGCTGGGACACGTCTTCCGCGTGCCGGACGCTGGCGGCGATGACCGGCTGCGAGTCGGTCAGTGGCACGCCACGGGCACGATCGAATTCGAGCAGATCCGACTGCGCCAGACCCGGCCCGTGTATCGGCAGGAAGGCCCGTTGGTGTTGGGCGAGGGCGAATGGATTCGCGGGGACCGCTACCATTTCGCGGGGAGCTATCAACATCAGGGCAGTAACGACCACCGGGTGCTCGAGTCGACCACCGCCGGTTTCAATTCGAATCGCTGGATGTTCGGCCAGGAGAACCAAGTGGTCTACCGGTTCGCGTTGCCGGAGACGGGTTTTCTGTCGGCGGAGGTCGAGTTCGATGTGAATTACCACGTCCGGGGCGCGTGCCGATTGGAGGTCCAGGCGGACCAAGGCCCCTGGCACTCGCTGGCCGTCCAGGACGCCCTGGGCACGGCGGCGGTCCCGCTGCCGGATTCGCTGTTCCCCGCGCGCACATTGCGGGTGCGACTGTCGGCCGAGCCGGGTCCCACGTCGTTTCAAGTCAATCGTCTGAACCTGACCGCCAGCTTGGACCGCCAGTGGCCCAGCGTACTCGGCGAAACCGTCTATGCGGACCTCGAACAGGATACGGGCGAACTGCAGATCCGGCAGCTGACCCTCGCTTCCGACCCGCGGGGCGGTGGCCGCCTGCTGCGGGCAGAACTGGTCAACGGCTCCTCGACGCGCACCTGGACGGCCCGCCTGCGGCATCAGGCGTCCGCGGTCGATACGGTGCAACAGCGGCTGGAACCCGGCGATACCTGGCGGTTGGAACTGGCCCTGCCCGCGCTGCCCGCCGGCAAACACCTGCTGGATTGGGAGATCGGCGATCCGCAGGGGCCCACCTTGGTATCGCAAATCGCGGTGACCATTCCCGAGTTCTATCGCACGGATTACGGATATCAGCTGGCCGCGGACGGGCCCGTCGCGTTGTGGTGGTGCGCGGCGGCTTGGAAGGTGCCTCGCCAGCGGGCGCTGCCGGAGACGCCGTCGCCCGCGATCCGCATGGAAGCCGCCCGGCACGATTACGAAGCGGTTCAGCTGATCCTGCGTCCGGAAACCGAACTGCAGGGCTTGACCGCCCGAGCCAGCGAGCTGATCGGCCCCGACGGCGCCCGGATCCCCGCCGAACAGATCGAGATCTTGCGCGTGTACTACCATTTCGTCCAGCATCCGACGGATGCGACGGGAGTCCGCGACTGGTGGCCGGACGCCCTACCGCCCCTGGACGAACCGCTGGACCTGGCGGCCGGCCTGAACCAGCCGCTGTGGGTGCGGGTGTACGTACCCCCGGAAGCCGTCGCGGGCGACTACCAGGGCACGATCCAGCTGGCCGCCGACGGCTTTCACGCCGAAGTCCCCCTGCAGCTCCGCGTCTGGGACTTCACCTTGCCCGCCCAAAACCATCTCGAAACCGCGTTCGGACTGAGCGCCGCCAATATCTGGCAGTACCACGGTTTGACCGACGAAGCGGATCGGCGCAAAGTGCTGGCCATGTACCTGGAATCGTTCGCTGCGCAGCGGATCAGTCCTTACGACCCCGTCCCGCTGGACCCGATCCGCGTGCGTTTTCGGCCGGACGCGGACCCGCCGCAGGCCGAACTGGATTTCGAAGCCTTTGACCGGGCCATGAGCGACGCCTTCGAACGTTACGGCTTCACCAACTTTCGCCTGCGAGTCCAAGGGCTGGGCGGGGGCACGTTCCACCAGCGATACCCGCCCCGAATCGGCGAATTCGAAGCCGAAACCGCCGAATACCAAGCGATGCTCGCGAGCTACCTGGGCCAGCTGCAAGACTTTCTCGAAGAACGCGGCTGGCTGCACAAAGCCTACGTGTACTGGTTCGACGAACCGGCACCCCGCGACTACGAGTTCGTCGCCCAAGGCATGCAGCAATTGCAAAAATATGCCCCCCGACTGCAACGCATGCTGACCGTCGAGCCCGGCGAGAACGCCTTGACCGACCTGGTCGATATCTGGTGTCCGGTCAGTTACAACTACGACCACGAGCAAGCGAAGCGGCGTCGCGCGGCCGGCCAGCGCATCTGGTGGTACGTATGCACCGGGCCCAAAGCACCCTACTGCACGCTGTTCATCGACCACGCCGCCACCGAATTGCGAGTCTGGCATTGGCAAGCCTGGCAGCGGGGGATCGTCGGTTCGCTGGTCTGGCAAACCAACTACTGGACCTCGCCCACCGCGTTTCCCGATCAACCCCAGAATCCCTACGAGGATCCGATGGGCTATGTCACCGGGTACTCGACGCCCCGGGGAGTCAAGCGTTTCTGGGGCAATGGCGACGGCCGCTTCCTCTACCCGCCGTTGGCGGCCGCCGTGCCCGGCCACGCGGGAGACGAGCCGGTGATCGCGCCGCCCGTCTCCAGCATTCGTTGGGAAATGCTGCGGGAAGGCATCGAAGACTACGAATACCTGGTCCGATTGCAACAGCTGATCGATCAGCATGCGGAGGATTTGCCCGCGGCACAACGGGAACACTACCGGCAGTTGCTGGAGGTGCCCGCCGAGATTACTCGTGATCTGACCACGTTTACCACCGACCCCGCACCGATCTACGCCCACCGCCGCGCGGTAGCCGAAGCCATCGAAGAACTCAAAGCCCGCCAACGCGGCTTGTGAAATCCCTGCCGAGAACCCGCGGATCAAGCGGCGAGGTTAGAGTCTTACGGTATGACTTCTCTGCGCCGTGCGCGCATGTTCCATCCCGACGGTTGGCTTGATTCCCAGCGACATGGTATTCCGGACATCATTTCAGGTTACAATGATGATCCCTAAAATGACTGTTGTCGCACCGACGTGACGGGACGGTCTACGATGGCGGCCAAGAGGGATCGCGATCATCGGTGATTTTGGTACCCTTGCGTTCAGGGTTATGCCGTGTCACAACTGCCGCAATTCACGAGGGATATACCGCCCGCGGTAGAAATTGTCCCCTATGCATCGTTCGTCACCCCGACTACGGGGGGGCTGGAGAGGAGAATACATGGTTAACGCGGAGCCATCTATCTTCTGTCCCCCTGTACTAGGGGGGACTACAGGGGGGGCGCCCGATTCAAGCTTTGATCACCGGGCCGCCATGAAAGACCGATGCAAATCGGCAATGCTGCGCCTTCGGAGCTCGATTTCACCGCCGACCCCCCCCTG